>JAAEMD010000189.1 GCA_024225875.1 bacterium | reverse complement strand
TTATGAATATCATCTCGTTGGCGTTACGGAATCCATGTTAAATGGAGCTATAATCTCATGCATTTAATGGTGTGTACGAATGATTTATAATGGTTTGGCATAATGGAGTGTTTGCTGTTTTTTAAGTTAATGTAATGATTTTTCTGATATCTAAACCCTGGAAATTTATAACTCATGTTACGCGTAATTCTTGGAATGTAGATAGAATGCCTTAAATTATCTTTATGGAAAAAATACTAGACATTTATACAGATTATCTTCATGCATCATTTGGTTTAGCGACTGCAACTGGACTATCAAGATTACTTGATGGTGCGATTAGCCATGATCAAGTTACACGTATGCTTTCTAAACCGGAGAAAACTTCTAAGGAATTATGGCTTTCTGTTAAATCTTTTGTTCGTGGTCACGAGAGTGATGAGGCTTGCTTGATTTTTGATGATACGATTATTGAAAAACCGTATACGGACGAAAATGATTTAATCTGCTGGCATTGGGATCATAGTAAAAAACACTCGGTTAAAGGTATTAACCTGCTTACTGCTTTTTATCATTCTAAAGCTGAAAATCGGACATTACCTTTGCGAGTACCTGTTGGCTTTGAAACTATTCATAAGACCATTCGTTATTCCGATATAAAAACTAAAAAAGAAAAAAGGAAAAGCAGTATAACTAAAAATGAACTCATGCGTAATATGATAAAAGAAGGTATAAATAAGGAACTCAAATTCCGTTATATTCTCGCCGATACTTGGTTTGCTTCTGCAGAGAATATGAATTTTATCCACAAACAGAAAAAGTTTTTCATTTTTGACATGAAGTATAATCGTTTAGCGGCATTAACAGAAAGTGATAGGGGAAAAGGGATCTGGACAAATATATGTGAACTGATGATACCAGAGCATACTCCAGTACAAGTTTATTTGAAAGGAGTTAAGTACCCGCTCCTTTTGATCAAGCAAGTCTTTACAAACAAAGATGGCTCAACTGGCGTACGGTATCTAGTATCCAATGATCTTGATTTAACAGATGAAGACTTTGAAATACTCTACAAAAAACGGTGGAGTGTGGAAGAATATCACAAAAGTATCAAGCAAAATACTGGAATCGCGAAATCACCTACTAGAACCATTAAAACTCAAACTAATCATTTATATGCTTCAATTTTAGCTTATATCAAATTGGAGAAGTATAAATTTGTATCCAAACTCAATCATTTTAGCATTAAAGCGAAACTTTATTCAGCTGCACTTAAAGCAGCTTTTGAAGAGCTCAAAGATTTCAAGAATCAACTTCTAGATAAGGTGACCGCGTAACATGAGATAATAAATCATAATCTGCACATGAACTGGAAAACTTCAAAAGAGCGCAGGGTAAGTATATTTAATATTTAAAGTGATTTTTTCTAAGGTTAATTTACTTTATCATTATAAAAACTTCAATTCGGGAT
>JAAEMD010000188.1 GCA_024225875.1 bacterium | reverse complement strand
TTCTAACTTAAAATTACTGTAAGATGATAAAGGTTTTATTGGTAAGGATAAGCGACTTACTTCCCTGTTAACAATGTCTGCATGATGATTCTTGTTGGATGTTGCACAGCCGCTGACACTTAAAAACAGAACCAGGCAAAATAGTGTTTTCTTCATTTTTTCTCCTTTTTTTGTAATAATAAATTAAAGCTGCCGCATAATTTTGCGGCTTATTCCATGTGCAGGATATTCAAAAAGGTGTTGGCTTGGCGAGGCTCTATATATTTAAACTGTGATACAGTGTATTGATTTCATTAATTATACGATTATTATAGTCTAATCTCATCATTTTTTGTTTGATAATATCTCTGTCAGGACTTATTTTCTGCAACTCTAATCTGATTATGTCTATATCTAGTTTCATATCATACAGTTCCGGGCTGGCAGAAGATCCCAGCTTTTTTTTCATACTTGCCAGGGTGTTAAAAAGACTTTTCCTTTTCTCTTTTATCTGCTCTTTGTCAGGGCGTTCAATCTCACTTTCTGACTGGGCTTTCTGCTTAACAGCTTTAATAAGTTGGAAGTTGTAATTTTTTCTGTCAAACACTAAGTCTAAACCAGGTGATTCAAAAATATCTCTCAGACGTTCCTGAAAATTATCAAACCATTTGTTTATGCTTATTAATACCAAATCATCATCCCCGTCATCTCTGGCAAATGATCTGTCAGCTT
>JAAEMD010000187.1 GCA_024225875.1 bacterium | reverse complement strand
TTAAGAATTAAGCGATTCCATGGTAACACCCTTAATGCAGTGAAAACTCAAATTTGGATAGCGATAAGTGCGTATGTAATAATCGCTATCATTAAAAAAAGGTTACAGCTATCTCAGAGCTTATATACACTATCACTAGTGTCCATTATTTTCAGACTGTAAAATCAATAACATAACGTGTATGGAATTGAACTTTGTGTAACTGGAATATATAATCATTTGATATCATAAAGTATTATGTTTGATTCTGAGCAAATTTTAAGTGTGACTTTTGTAATTTTAGGATCATTTGTATATATGTTGTTTCACTCTATAAAATCGTAAAAATCAAGTTGCCGATTAATATCCAGATTGTCTATCGGTATTATTTCGTCGTCAAAGAATAGATCGTGAATAGTTGTCTTTTCAAACAAAGTAACACTGAAAACTTGAAGCATTGAGTACAGACTCATTTTAATACTCAGTCTCTTTTTGATAATGGCAATAACAACATAGATGCTTATTGCTATCCAGATCTGGCTTTTAACGGCGTTCGAGGTTGTACCTAAAAATGATTTAATTTTAAGATGTTGTTTTATCCATTTAAAGAATAATTCAATTTTCCATCGATTCTTATAGAGCTCAGCTACTATCAACGGTGGAACTTCGAAATTGTTCGTCAGAAACACAAGAGTTTTTTCTGTTTCTTTGTCGTAAAACTTTATTCTGCGCAGATTCTCAGGGTATTCATTTGCGCTTTTTGTTACGTTTAACTTTACAACCTGATCACAGACGAGCCCGGAAAGCCTATCAACTGGTTGTGAATAAACTCGACGAAAGTTTAAATTCTTTTTTGCTCTTGTTACGAAAAAGCAGTGTTCTGTATTGATTTTATACAATCTGGTAAAGTCAATGTACGCGCGGTCCATTAGATAATATGAACCCGGTTCAAGAATCAATTCATCTAGAACATTGACGTCATGGACCAAACCGTCGGTAATCTCAATAAACGATGGAATCGATCCTCTTATATCGAGAAGAGTATGTAACTTAATCGCACCTTTCTTATTTCTAAATTTCGCCCATGGAAATAGCGATAAACACAAATCAATCGTTGTTGCGTCCAGGGCGTATACTGTATTTTCAAGATTGACTGTAAATGGCTGTTCATCTTGATACAGTTTTCTTGCTTGGTAAATTAGCTTTTGAGCGTAATCAGCATAAATACGCCAGTTTCTTGCTTGATTGGCATTTGCGATATTTGTTCTGGTGGGATTGCCAATAATTCCCATAGATAACAATTTTTTTGGTTGAGCTGTTAAGCATATTTCTATATCGCGCAAGCTATTCCTGTACGTCAGTTGGGCGAAGGACATACAGAGAAAATGGTCCCAGCAACTAAATTTATGGGAGTTTTTATTCCCTTTGTACTTTTTCACAAGATAATCAAATTGATATCTCGAAGCATGATTCATTATCTGGGAGAAAACCGTTTTATTCATATTTGTTATACCTCCTATAGATATAGCAAATATGATTTTCAAATAATTTTCAAACCGTCAGACACCAAAAAATCTCTCTATCCTTTTATTGATAAGGTTTTAGAAAGATCATTCCTAAAAAGGATAGGACAGCAGTGATTTTCTACATATAAAAATGATTAAATCCTAAACAGAGCGCTATTAGCCTGAGCAACATCAATCCTGGTGACTCTGTTATTCCCTAAATCACGATCATTGAGTGATCTCAACCCGTTTTTGATTTTCAACCACTTCATCCAAGTTTTAATTAATCTCCAAAAAG
>JAAEMD010000186.1 GCA_024225875.1 bacterium | reverse complement strand
GTAGATCAGGCAGCTGAGAAAGTTGCTTTATTAAAAAGCCAGGAAGTAGAGCTGTTGATGAACTTGTCATCAGAATTTCGTCAAGGGGCTTATGATATTGTTAGAAAAATAAAAAGTAAGTAATATCTCTCAGGGTTAAATGTTCACGTTTTAGATAATCAGAAGTTAGTCCAGTCAAATACAGACAGGCACAAACCCAGAGTTATTGAGTCCAGTTTATACAGCTTATTATCAAATTTGAATACAGGGTTCTTAGCAAATCGTTAACTACGCACTGCGTTTCGCATTGCCAGCTTTTTTGTGACCGATCGCAGCTGGATTTTGTGAGATTTGCAGAGGTTCAAACCGACAAATTCAGGACAATCGACGATACCGAAACGAAGGGTAGAAAGATTTGTTTATTTAAAGTAAGATTTTTTTTAAATGAAAAAGGATGGGTAGATTATATGTTTTTTAAAATCATTGCACAACAACAAATAAATGATAAAGTCACACAAAAAGAACTGCAACACACACAAAAAAATAATCCAGTTATCAAGGAAGAAAATATTGACAAAGAAATTTACGATATTTCTTTATCCGATTTATGGATCTCATTAGCCGAAAATAAGAAAAATCTGTTTACACCCAGCGACACTATCAAAGACGCTATCAAACAAAACTCTAAAGATCTCCCTGATTATTTAAATAAGCACGATCATATATACACTAAGATTGATTGTCTTATTGGAATAAATGATAGGGAAGCTTTACATTCTTTTATTGAGGAAGAATTCGTTTCTATACTTTTCCTGTATGATAGCACCACTGCAAATTTCATGAAAAAAATTTATGATGAATTAAAACCACTAATAACAACAAAAATAGAGCCGACAATCTGGGGTTTAGCACTTATGATCATGAAGGAAATAGATTCGTGCTTAGAAACAGAAACAGGACAGACAGAAGCTCTTGCGAAAACTGCAGGTTCAAATACAGTTCAAGATGATAAAAAAGCAATTAAGAACGATAAAAACATATCTTCTTCTAAGGAGAGTACCAGAACTGATAATATCCAATTCTATGAGTAATGAAAAAGATTACAAACTGGCCCAATAGTGTTGATAAGTACCCGGCACATAAAGGTCATAGTATATATGTATTAGTATTAAGTTGATATCAATAGCCAGCATTGCTGCCATCTAAAATATGAGATGCCCGGAATGTATAGCTGGTACAAATTGAACTGTCCGTTTAAATGTCTGAGTGCATGTGTACAGACGTACATAAACGAAGTCATTTGAGAACTTTAAGTGTCGGACATTTTACTTTGGAACAGCTATATAATGCAATTTGATGAGCTGCAGACAATAGAGCACACAAAATGTAAGCCCTTATCAGTAGCAATAGCAGTAGATGAGGCAAGCAGGAGGAT
>JAAEMD010000185.1 GCA_024225875.1 bacterium | reverse complement strand
ATTATAATTCAAAAAAAAGGGTGATTGCTAATCTCGGTATCCCTAAAGAAATGTTTTATATGTTAGGGATTGATGTGCTTTATGTTGAACAACTGTCAGTGCTTACAGCAACGTCAACTATCAGTCAGAACAGGGAGATAATAGGAAAAGCCAGAACCCTGGTTCCGTCCAGTACCTATTGCACCTTCCACCAGGCTTGTTTAGGCGTTATAGAAAGCGGTTATTTCCCTTTACCGGATGTTTTTGTTGCCCCGAGTTTTATTTGCGAAGAGACTGTAACTTTAAATACCTACTTGGCGAAAAAATATAACAAACCTGTTTTCTATGTTGATTGTCCTCATAGCACGGACGCGGACGCAGAAATGTATCTGGCAGAAGAACTTCACAGGCTTACCCTGGATCTTGCGGATTATTTTAAAATCAAACTTGATAAAGAGCGTATCCGGAAAACAATGCATTATACAAATGAGGCGAGAAAATGGTGGCTGAAATTCCTGGATTTAAGATCTACGATAAACAGTAGAAAATTTTTTACAATAAATATCCATACAATT
>JAAEMD010000184.1 GCA_024225875.1 bacterium | reverse complement strand
TAAATTCAATAGGTCGTGATTTTACAATCTTAAAAACAGGATTAAACGCCTGAGTTTTTAAACTCTTTAAAATACACATTTTACAAAGCCAGACTCAAAAAAAATTGAACTCCGGGTAATAATGTTATGTTTTAAGCGGTGTTGTTTTGGCAGTGATGAATAATATTCAGTTCCCTGTTTATCAATACGCTGAATGTCATTCATCACGGCCTCTGCAGGACGCCGGTATCTGTGATTCATCCATTATCAGGTCTTAGGAACTTTTTTATCTCATTGGCACACCTTTTGCCGACACAGGATCAAGAGTTTTCAGCCGCAGGTGTTTTTTATTTTTCTGTGTCTGAAAACTCCGCTCACTGTCAAACCGCCAATCAATGGTCGGCATAATTCATTGAAAGACGGAACATTATGCTGAAATACCTGAATCCTGATACAATGCCTGATCTCAGGAAGAATAGGGTCACATCCTGATTATTATATTTCAGCTTGACATGATGCCATTCTCTGTCTGGCTACCCCGTCTAAGTGCAATAATCAAGATGTGACCCCATTCTCCACCATTCTCCACCCTCTCTATGGAAAGGGTATACCTCTTTTATTGTTTTCAATCCAATTAATAAGTTCGCATCTTGCTGAAGAAAAAGCTCTGCGATTTTGTTTATTAAACATAAACAGATTCCAACTGGCCCGTTTATATGACGATAAAATTGTTGATTGTCGTGATATTAAATAATTACTATATCCGGCTATAGCATACTTATTGGCAAATTTCTCATGGGAACGTTTAGTTATACCGGTTCTCTTAAAGGTATGAACATGATGTCCGATTTCATGAGCTATAACCTCAGATAAAAATAATGCTGCTATTTCAGGGTATAATTCAAACAAGTATTTCGGAATTTTTTTCTTTAGCAAATTAATTATGTTAATTTCTATAATACAGTGTGTTCCTTTTTGATCGGGAATATAACATCCCAGAGAATTATTATTACATTTTTTATGCGAAAAGTTTTCGGCAATTCTTATTTTTCTTATTCCCAACAAGTCTTTGTCTGGAATCACTCTCATAATTAAATCTATGTATTTTTTAAAAGGGAAGTATAAATGTGTTGTAATGTCAGTCTGTATAAATAGCATTTTCTCACAATATTACAAATGGAAACGTGCATATGAAAAGGTACTTTATTGACATAGTATTACTAAATTATAAACACAAGCCCAACCCATCATGAGACGTATAGTTTTATCATGTCGATAAGGGCTTTTTTATTTGCACGTTTCCAAATGTAGTTTCTGTAGAGTGCATTCCCAAAGTGTAGCCCGGAGGGGCGGCATGTTTACGGAACAGAGTGACTGCTGCAGACGATCCGGATCTGTGTAAAATATTTTTTACGACATAATGTTTTATAAACATGCTACCCCGGCGCTTTTTTGTTTTTCCACGATTATCATCTTCTATCTACACTTCGGGAATGCATCCGTTTATGCATCCTGTTGATGCATCCCTCTGAGTTTTTTTGACTGAAGCATAGTTTCCGAATGCTGCGCCAATAAGGAAAGCGAGCAGAATGAAACCTGTTTTTTTTGCTGTTTTCAAAACCCTGTTT
>JAAEMD010000183.1 GCA_024225875.1 bacterium | reverse complement strand
CTGGGCTTCTGGAGGAGACTTTGGGCAAGGGTTTATTACGGGAGCAGGTATTGAAGCGTTTAATCATTTAGATATAGGACAAATGATTGAAAAAGGTGTTGATGAAAAGTTAGAAAAAATGCACAGTGATCCTGGTAGTACTTATAACAAAACAACTAAAAAAATATGCCAGCTTGTAAAAAAATCTGACCCTGCGTTTCAAGCAGCTAAAGGGTCTGCTGTGTTTTTGCTTAAGAAAACAGGCGCCATAGGAATGAAAACAGCTGGTAGTACGATTGGTTTTATTTTAGATCCACCTGGCCCCTGGTGGGATAGTGAGCTGCACTGATGTTTGAACTTATTATTGAAAAAATAATCTTAATAATATTTACACCAGTTTTGTTTATTTTGTTATTACCATATTCAATGATAGTTGCAATTATAAGAAAAGGCCCGTTTTATTCTAATTTAAAAAGCATTTATTCTGATCATATTAAAAAATGGATTGAAACAATATTAACAACTTAGGCTCAAATTCGATTCTATATATCAAGGAACAGCTTCAGCATGGTCATTTGATCGGAAAGTACTTAAGCAAAAAGATACCTTTTGAAAAAGGTCTTGTATCGACCTATCTAATAGTCGCACTAATTTAGACGCATATGCGATGATAAGTGTTTAATTTCTCTGACTATCCAGATACGATTTCACAAGATTTTTAAGCCTGTTTTTCTCATTTTCGTTTAAATTATCAATAGCCTTTACTAGTTGAAGAAGTTCAGTGTCCAGGATATTCATGGGTTCTGGATTCTGATGAGAATCAATTAGCAGATAGTCGATAGAAACACCAAATATATCTGCAAGTTTGATAAGTATTTCAGGTTTAGGCAGGTAGTCATCTTTTTCATAGCGAGGCATATTTTGAATGGCAATTCCGAGCAGCTCGGCTAGTTTTTTCTGAGAGATGCTTTTTTTCTTTCTTAAAAGCATTAATTTTTCACCAAAAGTTAAAGTAGTCATTATGGTTTCTCCTAAATATCAATCTAATATAATAGTTATTATACTAGTTGACTTTAGTTAAAGTAGTAATTAATATATTAAAGTGTACTAGTTACTATTTAGAGGAGGCCCAAGTCAAGCCCTGATTTTAAAATGGAGGTTAAAAGAAAGAAATGCCAAAAGATAATAAGAAGCTAAAAAAAGCAGAGAAAGCCATAATCCTGAACCAGTGCCTTGGCTGTCAAAAGATATACAATCTAAAAGAAGGCCATGGAGAAAACGTAGTATCGCATGGATATTGTGGAAGGTGTGGCGAAAAAGAGTTAGTGAGAGTCCGGTATGCAGAAGAGCTGGAAGAGCTGAGTTTTTTGAGACGAGCGATCTATATACAGATGCGCAGTTTGCGCATCCGTTACGAGGAAGCGAAACGTGAGATCCCTGAAATGCTGATAGAAGAAGACGGTATGATAGATTTCAGGACACTGTTG
>JAAEMD010000182.1 GCA_024225875.1 bacterium | reverse complement strand
TTTGAACTCTGCACACCCTATTGACGATAATACTCTGGTTATCGCTGCTGTTAATGTGGTCTTTCCATGATCTACGTGCCCTATTGTTCCTATATTTAAATGTGGTTTATTTCTCTCAAACGTCTCTTTTGCCATTTTTAACCTCCCTTACTTCTCTCAGCTACAATCGAGTCAAATACCTGTTTAGGGCACTCACTATACATAAAAAACTGCATCGTGTAAATACCTCTTCCCTGAGTTAATGACCTTAAGGTTGTTGCATAACCAAACATCTCAGAAAGAGGAACAACTGCCTTTACAGATTGAATCTTATTTTTTAAAGATTCAATACTTTCTATCTTTCCTCTTCTTCCATTTAAATTGGCTATGACATCTCCCATATTAGTTTCAGGGACCTCAACTTCTACATCCATAATAGGTTCTAATATCACAGGGGTAGCTCTATTAAAAGCATCCTTAACTGCATAAGAGGCCGCTACCTGAAACGCTATATCCGAAGAATCTACCGGATGAAAAGATCCGTCTAAAGCTGTTACCTTAATATCTATTACAGGATAGCCAGCTATTATTCCACTTGAAAAAGCACCCACAACTCCTTTTTCAACTGAAGGTATATACTCCTTGGGAATACGACCACCAACTACCTTACTTTCAAACTGAAAACCACTTCCTCTTTCTGCAGGCTCTATTTTTAAAATAACATGCCCGTACTGACCTCTACCACCTGTTTGTCTAACAAACTTACCGTCAGCCTTAGCCTCCACCTTGATTGACTCTTTATATGCTACCTGTGGCTTACCTATATTCGCTCCAACTGAAAACTCCCTTAAAAGACGATCTGTTATAACTTCGAGATGAAGCTCACCCATACCAGATATTATTGTCTGTACTGTTTCCTCATCTGTTTTATACTTAAAGGTAGGATCCTCATCGGAAAGCTTTTCTAAAGCAGCACCCAGTTTTTCCTGATCTGTTTTTGTTTTTGGTTCAATAGCAACAAATATCACAGGTTCAGGAAAATCTATATTTTCCAGCAATATAGGATTGCTCTCCGAACAGAGAGTATCTCCTGTTTTCGTATATTTAAGACCTATAACACCAACGATATCACCTGCTACCGCACTTTTTAACTCTGTTCTTGAGTTTGCATGCATCTGCAAAACACGGCTTATTCTCTCTTTTTTATCTCTTATCGGATTTTTTACATAACTACCAGGCAGCAAAGTTCCCGAATAAATTCTTAGATAGGTTAGTTTTCCAACAAAAGGATCTGTCTGAACTTTAAATGCAAGGGCTGATAATGGTTCATTTTCATTAGCTAACCGCTCTTCTTCTTCTGCTGTATCGGCATTCACACCAACTATTGACGGAACATCTTTTGGTGATGGCAAAAGATCTATAACACAGTCCAGCAGCATCTGTACGCCTTTATTTTTAAAGGCAGAACCACAGGTTACTGGAACAACTTCGCCTTCAATAGTTAATTTTCTCAAACCTGTTTTAATTTCTTCTAAACTCAAAACACCTGTTTCCATATACTTTTCAAGATAAGAATCATCTGCCTCAGTTACTTTTTCTATTAGAGTTTCCCTCAGCTTTTTTACCAGCTCTTCTCTTTCCGGATATATATCTTTAACCTCAAATTCAGATCCCATTTTATCTTCCAGGAAATGATATTCTTTGTTATTCACAACATCTATAACACCATCAAACAGGTCCTCTGAGCCAATGGGGTAACCTATAACTACCGGACTGGCGTGGAGGTTATCTATCATCATCTGCACAACTCTGTCAAAATCTGCTCCAACTCTATCCATTTTATTTATAAAAGCTATTCTTGGAACTTTATATTTATTGGCCTGCCTCCAAACAGTTTCACTTTGTGGCTGAACTCCTCCAACTGAACAAAAAACAGCTACCATTCCATCTAATATTCTTAATGAACGCTCAACTTCCACCGTAAAGTCAACGTGGCCAGGTGTATCTATAATATTTATACACTGATTATGCCAGTAACATGTAGTAGCCGCAGAGGTTATTGTAATACCTCTTTCCTGCTCCTGGACCATCCAGTCCATCACAGCGTTCCCGTCATGGACTTCACCAATTTTATGTGATTTTCCAGTATAAAATAATATTCGTTCTGTTAATGTAGTTTTTCCAGCATCAATATGTGCTGCGATACCAATATTTCTCACTTTATCTAAACTATATTTCATATCAATCTACCACCTGAAATGCGCAAATGCTTTATTGGCCTCAGCCATTTTATGCGTATCCTCTCTCTTTTTCATTGTGCTGCCTGTTTTATTATACGCATCCAACAGCTCAGCTGATAACTTATCTACCATTGATTTACCGGATCTATTTCTCGTATTATTTATCAACCACCTCAGTGCTAAAGACCGGCCTCTAACAGGCCGAACCTCTACCGGAACCTGATAAGTTGAGCCACCAACTCTTCTGGATTTTACTTCCATAAGGGGGGTGATATTTTTTATAGCTTTCTCAAAAGCTTCTGTTGCTGGTTCTTTAGTTTTTTCACTCAGTCTATCCAGAACAGTATAAACTATCCTTTCAGCTAGACTCTTTTTACCTTTCAACATTACTTTATTAATAAATTTGGCTATGTTTACATTGCTATATATGGAATCAGGCTTTATATCTCTTCTATAATCTGTTCTTTTTCTTGACATATATTATTTACCTTCCTTTTTTGGTCTCTTTGCCCCATAAAGAGAACGGCCCCTTCTTCTATCAGAAACCCCCTGCAAATCGCCTCTTCCTCTTTCTGAATGGTATCTAACCCCAGGCAAATCCTTGACTCTTCCGCCTCTTATATATATAACAGAGTGTTCTTGTAAATTATGGCCTTCTCCAGGTATATAAGAGGTAACTTCCTGTCCATTTGACAACCTTACCCTTGCTACTTTACGCAAAGCAGAGTTAGGCTTCTTGGGCGTACTTGTATAAACCCTTGTACAAACCCCTCTTTTTTGTGGACATTTATCTAAAGCTGGAGCTGTTACTTTTGATTTTTTTGATTTTCTTTTTTTTCTCACAATTTGATTACAAGTTGGCACTTTTCTCTCCTTAAAATTTCTGGCGTGTCATCGTATACAAGTTATATAAAATTGTCAATAACACCTTTATAGAAACTACTGTATTTCTTTTTGAGTCTCTTCTTTTAAATTAAACTACCTCATCTTTCGCTACTGCCTCAGTTACAGCTTCTGTTTCATCGGTAGTTTCATTTTTAATCATATCTAATCCAACATTTCGGTAGTTTACCATACCTGTTCCGGCAGGAATAAGCTTTCCAATAATAACATTTTCTTTCAATCCATACATAGGATCTACCTGTCCTTCAATAGCAGCCTTGGTAAGAACACTGGCTGTCTGCTGGAATGAAGAGGCCGAAACAAAGCTTTCAGTATTAAGAGAAGCTCTTGTAACACCCAGTAACACACTATCGCCCCTGGCTGGAGTTTTCCCCTCGTTTCTTAACCCTTCATTTACTTTATCAAAAAATACAACATCAATAAGTTCATTAGGTAAAAAAGCACTCTCGCCCATATCCGCAACACTCACTTTTCTAGTCATTTGTCTGACAATTACCTGAATATGCTTGCTGTTAATTTTAACTCCCTGAGAACGATATACTTTCTGCACTTCTTCTGCCAGATACCTCTGAGTTTCATATACACCCTTGGTTGCTAATATATCATGCGGGCTAACAACCCCGTCTACTAACTGATCACCTTTTTCAATCTTCTTTCCTGTATATACCTGCAGTCTTGTACCATAAGGTATCTTATAATCCTTACTTTCTCCTTCTTCAGTAGTAATGCTGATAATTCTGACACCATCACCATCTCTTATTTCTACCATTCCGCTCAATTCACTTAAAACAGCTATTTCTTTTGGTCTTCTTGCTTCAAAAAGCTCTTCAACCCTTGGCAGACCCTGAACAATATCTTTTGTTTTCAATGCATCACTGCCACCAAGCCGCTCCCGGGCTAAAATCTCACCTTTTCTTACCCTGGAACCTCCGGAAACAAAAACGCTTGCACCAGAAAGAATTGGATAGGCCTCTCCTCCACAAATTACAATATCACAATTTTTCTCTTTTTCATTTAAATCTATCGACTTTATTATTCCCCCACCAGTATCCACTTTTACCCCTGGAGCAAGTTCAAAGTTATTTTGTACCCTTCCTCCAACCTGGTACTTTTCTGCATATTTTTGTGGAATTTGATAAACTATGTCAGCTTTTTGTTTCTGAATAAATATCTCACCTTCTTTATCACTGACAATATCTGTTATATTTCCTTTTTCGTCCTTCATTTCTGACAATTCAACACCTATAAACTCTACTATACCTTCGCTTTCTGAAATTACATATTCATATGAAGGGTCATACTCAGCTAATATTTCACCTGCACTAACACTATCACCTTTCTTAGCAAAAAGCGTACTGCCTTCAGGAACCAGATAAGATCTCTTTTTCCCTGCTGCTGTGACAACATCTACCTTTGACTCTTTAGTTATAACCCAGAGATTACTACCATCTACTCCCTTAACCTTTGCTACCGGAATCTCTTCTTTAAATTTTACTGTACCAGAAAAAAGAGCTTTGATTTCAACTTTAGCTGCTTTACGCAAGTCTACACCACCAGTATGGAAGGTTCTCATTGTCAACTGTGTACCAGGCTCTCCAATAGACTGCGCAGCAATTATCCCCACTGCTTCGCCAATATTTATTACTTCATACGATGCCAGATCAAGACCATAGCATTTCTGACACAAACCCTTTCCTGCTATACATTTAAAAATGCTTCTCATTAATACAGAGTCAATACCTGCTTCCTGTATTTCATATGCTGTACTACTGGAAAGTAAATCGCCATTTGATGCAATTTTAGTTTTTGTTAAAGGATTGATAACATCCTCCATACAAAAACAGCCTTCAATTAATTCGGAAAGATTAACTACCGTATTTACTCCATCTTTAATTGAATGTATCCTCACTCCTTCTGTAGTTCCACATTCATCTTTAATTATCATTACATCCTGAGCTACATCTACCAGTCTCCTGGTTAAGTAACCGGAGTCCGCAGTTCTTAAGGCTGTATCAACAAGACCTTTTCTAGCACCATAAGATGAAATAAAATAATCCGTTATTGATAAACCCTCTTTAAAGTTAGACATGATAGGTATATTAACCGTTCTTCCCTGTGCATCTGACATCAATCCTCTCATACCAGCCAGCTGCCTTACCTGATCAATATTACCTCGTGCACCAGAGTTTGCCATAATATATACATTATTCAAATTGCCCAGCTCTTTTTCCAGCTCCGTAGAAATTTCGTGTGTAACACCTCTCCAGATATCATTAGATCTTAATTCCTTTTCTCGTGCAGAAATTGAATCTACTTTATGTAAATTTTCAATTTTTTCTATCTCTTTCTTGGCTTCTTCTAATAAATTTGCTTTCTTGCCAGGTATCCTGAGATCTTCAATAGAAATTGATATCCCGGAAAGAGTAGAGTATTTAAACCCAACTTCTTTAAGCCTGTCTAATAATCTTACTGTTACATCAGTACCATATTTTACATACCAGTCAAAAACTAAATTAGATAACTGGTTTTTACCTATAATCTCATTAATCATAGTACTTTTTTCTATATCATACTTATGCAGTATATCCCAGATAACCCTGTTAAAAATTATACGGCCCATTGTTGTCTCATATCTTTTACCATCAATAACAACCTTTATCTCTGTCTGCAGGCCAATAACACTGGCTTCCCAGGCTCGTCTGGCTTCATTGACATCAAAAAATATCTTACCCTTACCCTTCTGATCTTCTTTATTCACAGCGGTTAGATAATAGATTCCCAGAACCATATCCTGTGTAGGAGTTACTATTGAACGGCCATCTGATGGAGATAAAATATTATTACTGGACATAATCAGCATTCTACATTCAGACTGTGCTTCAAGGGACAATGGAACATGTACTGCCATCTGGTCACCATCAAAATCAGCATTAAAAGCTGTACATACTAAAGGATGTATCTGAATAGCTGACCCTTCAACAAGCACAGGTTCAAAGGCCTGTATACCGAGTCTATGCAGGGTTGGAGCTCTATTTAATAGAACAGGCTGCCCTTTAATAACCTCTTCTAAAACATCCCACACTTCCAGCTCTCTTTTTTCTATTTTTTTCTTTGCACTTTTTACATTTGAAACGTAACCTTCTTCCACTAACTTCCTTATAATGAATGGCTTGAACAACTCCAGGGCCATTTCTTTTGGCAGTCCGCATTGATAAAACTTTAAATGCGGGCCAACTACAATTACTGATCTAGCCGAATAGTCTACTCTTTTTCCAAGGAGATTCTGCCTGAATCTTCCCTGCTTACCCTCAATTATATTACCCAGGGATTTAAGTGGCCTGCCATTAGATCCGGTTACAGCACGCCCCCTCTTTCCATTTGCAATTAAAACATCAACTGCTTCCTGCAACATTCTTTTTTCATTTCTAATGATCATTTCAGGCGCACCAATATCCAGCAGTCTTTTCAACCTGTTATTTCTATTGACAACTCTCCTGTATAAATCATTCAGATCCGATGTTGCAAACCGACCGCCTTCCAGTTGTACCATTGGTCTCAAATCAGGCGGCATTATTGGAATAACATCCAGTATCATCCACTCAGGCCTGTTACCTGATTTACATAACGACTCCACAACTCTTAATCTCTTAGTAATTTTCAGCCTTTTCTGTCCCTTTGACTGGTCTACGAGTTCCCTGAGTTCATTGACTACTCCCTTAAGGTCCAGGTCTTCAAGAAGTTTTCTTACTGCTCCTGCACCCATTTCAGCTTTAAATTGATTACCATACTTTTCTTTATATCTCGTATAGTCAACAGTAGACAGAAGCTGCTTAACTTCTAATACACCTTCCAGGGCCGGAGAAACCTCAACTACAATATATGAGTCATAGTAGACTACTTCTTCCAACTGTCTGGCTGTCATATCCAGAACAAGTCCTAAATAACTGGGTATACCTTTTAAAAACCATATATGTGACACTGGCGCTGCTAACTCAAGATGCCCCATCCTTTCTCGCCTGACCTTAGAATGAGTAACCTCTACTCCACATCTTTCACAGACTATACCTCTATATCTGACCCGTCTATATTTACCACAAGAACATTCCCAGTCCTTAACAGGACCAAAGATCTTTTCACAAAACAAACCCTTTCTTTCAGGTTTAAATGTTCTGTAGTTGATAGTTTCAGGCTTTTCAACTTCACCGTATGACCAGTACCTTATCCGGTCTGCAGAAGCTAAACCTATTGAAAGCATATCAAAATTATCTGAGCTATTTACCAGCATCATAAAACTCCTTTATCGAGTATCAATTTCTGAACCATCACCCGCAACCACTTTTATATCAAGTGCTATTGACCTTAACTCTCTTAATAAAACTCTAAAAGACTCCGGTGTACCTGGCTTGGACAAAGGCTTTCCTTTTATAATTGCTTCATATGCCCTGGCCCTTCCAGTTAAATCATCTGATTTAATGGTTAACATTTCCTGTAAAGTGTTCGCAGCACCATAAGCTTCGAGCGCCCAGACTTCCATTTCACCGAAACGCTGCCCACCATATTGTGCCTTACCCCCAAGTGGTTGTTGAGTTACTAACGAGTACGGCCCTGTTGATCGTGCATGAATCTTATCATCAACCAGATGGATAAGTTTAAGCATATACATATAACCAACAGTAACTTCTCTATCAAAAAGACGCCCGTCTCTGCCATCTCTCAGCATAACTCTGCCATATTTATTTATCCATTCATAACCTTCTTTTTTAGATGCTTCTGTCAACTCCTCTTCTACTCTTTTTACTGAAGCTAACTCTTCATAAGATTCATCAAAAAGCTCAACCTCATAATTTTTACCTAAAACATGAGAAGCAGTACCTAAAAGAATTTCAAATAGTTGACCAACATTCATTCTTGAAGGAACACCCAGCGGATTAAGTATGATATCTAACGGAGTGCCGTCAGGTAAAAAAGGCATATCTTCTTCTGGTAAAATAGTTGAAATAACACCCTTATTACCATGTCTGCCAGCCATCTTATCACCAATAGCTATTTTTCTTATCTGAGCAACATAAACACGTACTATACAACTTACTCCTGGAGGAAGATTATCATCAGTATCCTTTGAAAACACCCTTACTCCTATTACTTTACCATATTCTCCAGATGAAACTCTAAGAGAGGTGTCTCTCATATCTCTAGCCTTGTCTCCAAATATCGCTCTTAAGAGCTTTTCTTCTGCTGGTGGCTCGGTTTCTCCTTTTGGAGTCACCTTTCCTACAAGGATATCTCCAGCCTTTACCTTTGCGCCAACCCGGATAATACCATTTTCATCCAGATTCTTTATCATCTCTTCAGATACATTAGGTATTTCCCAGGTTATTTCCTCAGGACCTAATTTCGTAGTTCTAACATCAACCTCATATCGGTGTATATGTATTGATGAATATATATCTTCCTTAACAAGCCTTTCCGAAACAATGATAGCATCCTCAAAGTTGTAACCTTCCCAGGGTAAAAAAGCAACAAGGACATTTCTGCCTAACGCCAGTTCCCCGTTTTTAATGGATGCACCATCAGCTAAAACCTGTCCTTTCTCTACTTTATCGCCCTCTCTGACAATTGGCTTCTGATTCTTACAGGTATTTTGATTTGATCTGAAGTACTTGCGTAAAACGTATACCTGCTCTTTGTTATTTTTCCCATTAATTACTATTTCATCTGCCGTAACTCTGACAACTACTCCATCAAAATCTGCTTTTACCAGACTGCATGAGTCTCTAGCAATAATTTTCTCCATACCAGTACCTACATACGGAGACTCTGGACTAACAAGTGGCACTGCCTGCCTTTGCATGTTAGCACCCATCAAGGCTCTGTTCGCGTCATCATGCTCTAAAAAAGGTATTAAACAACAGGATACTCCCAGCAACTGCTTAGGCGATACCCCTATATACTGGATATCCTTAGCATCTACCAACTTCAACCCTCTGTTATGCCTTGCTATTATAAGATCTGACACTAACTTCCTATCTTCACTCTTAGCATCCCAGGGGGCAATATATAATTTTTCTTCTACCTCGGCAGTAAAATACTCTACCTCATCAGTAATAACTCCATTAACAACCTTGTAATAGGGAGTTTCTATAAAACTAAATTCATTAACTCTGGCATATGTTGCAACAGGCCCTATCAAACCCGCATTAGGCCCTTCCGGAGTTTCAATAGGACATATTCTTCCATAATGTGACGGATGAATATCTCTAACTTCAAATCCCGCGCGTTCCTTTGTTAACCCGCCAGGACCAAGTGCACTAAGCCTTCTTTTATGTACTATTTCTGCCAGTGGATTTGTCTGATCCATAAACTGTGATAACTGAGAGCTTCCAAAAAACTCTCGCATTACAGCAACCAGAGGTCTTATATTTATTAAATGTTGAGGAATTATTTTCTCATGTCCTTTTACCGCCATTTGTTCACGAATCAAACGCTCTAACCTGGCCAGGCCAACTCTAAACTGTTTCTGCATTTGTTCGCCAACAGTACGAATTCTTCTATTTCCAAGGTGGTCTATATCATCGGTCGTACCTTTGCCATCAAGTAAATCTACTATGCCATTAACTACACCTACTATATCTTCTGTAGTTAAGACTGTATTTTCTATATCAACATTTATATCCAGCCTCTTATTTATTCTATATCTTCCTACTTTACCTAAATCATATTTTGCTGCATCAAAAAATAAATTGTTCAGCAAAAGCTTTGCCCCTTCCAGGGTCACAGGATCTCCTGGCCTTAATTTCTTATATATCTCAATTAAAGCATCCTTTGTAGTTTCAACATTATCTTTTTCCAGCGTCTTTTTAAGAATATCTTTGTTCTTTACCAGCTTCAAAATATCTTCTTCTGTAAAATTCAAGGCTTTAAGAAAAACTGTTACAGGTAACTTCTTTATCTTATTTATATTCGCATAAATAACCTGGGCTGCATCTGTCTCTATTTCAAGCCATGCACCTCTGCTTGGTATAATAGTGGCTAAATATGTTTCCCTGTCTACTAAACTAAGGGTTTTTTTTCTAAAGTAAACCCCAGGGGATCTTATAAACTGACTTACAACTACTCTTTCTGCTCCATTTATTAAAAAAGTTCCACTATCAGACATTATCGGCAAATCACTCATAAAAACTTCCTGCTCAGTAATTTCACCAGTATCCCTGTTAATCAATCTAACTGGAACTCTTAAAGATGCTGAATAAGTTACTTCTCTATGCTGACACTCTTCAAATGAATATTTAGGCTCTTCCAGCCTGTACCCATCTAAAAACTCAAGCTCATATTTCCCACCATACGCAACAATTGGAGATATGCTTCTGAACTCTTCCTTCAAACCATCTTCAATGAATCTTTTAAAAGAATTGACCTGAATTTCAATTAAATTTGAAATCCCAAGCCTATCTTTTTTTGTTTGTGGATGCAGATATTTTCTTTCTCTTGTTTTTACAGCCACTACGGTTTCTCCTCTTCACAAAAATCTGACCTATACTTGAAACTTTTTAAGCATCAAATACAGGCCAGCCTAATTTAATTAAAATTCAAAAAAAAACTACTTAATTTCTACTTGAGCACCTTGATCTTCCAGCGCTTTCTTAATCTTTTCCGCCTCTTCTTTTTCTATACCCTCTTTAACCGGTTTTGGAACAGAATCAACAAGTTCCTTAGCTTCTTTCAAGCCTAAACCAGTAACTTCCCTTACAGCTTTAAGCACTTGTATTTTCTTATCTCCACAACTCTTCAACACTACATCCACAACTCCTGCAGCAGAGTCATCACCCTGATCTCCTCCTGCTTGAGGAGCGCCAGCTGCTGCCACTGCGACTGGAGCCGCTGCAACAACACCAAATTTATCCTCCAATGCTTTAACCAGTTCAGATAACTCTAATACCGTCATACTTTCTATATTTTCTATAATCTTCTTTGCATTATCTGATAATTTTACTTCCTTAACTTCAGTAGTACTAGCCTCAGTCATTTTTCACCTCCTGTTTTTTTTCTTTTATTGCATTCATTACATTTATTAAATTTCTAATTTGACCAGAAAGGATCATCACAAAATTTGTAACTGGCGATTTTATTAAAGCAACTGATTTTGCAATAAGCTCGTCCCTTCCAGGCAACTCAGACAACTGTATTATCGATTCCTTATCCAGATTCTCTCCGTCTAACAATCCTCCCTTAATTTTCAGGGCCTCTGATTCTTTAATAAAATCAACCAGAATCTTAGCCAGTGCAATAGGATCTCCCTCAGTATTAACTAATGCAGAAGGACCGATAAGCATTTCAGCCGGATAATCAATCTTCAAATCCTGTAGAGCTCTTCTTGCCAGTGTATTTTTATAAACTGTCATCTCCGCACCAGAATCTCTCAATTTCTGCCTCAGTCCAGTTACCTCACTAACACTAAGACCCCTGAAGTCAGCTATCAAAGAAAATACAGATGTATCTACCTTACTCTTTATCTCCTCAATCTTTTTAGATTTATCTATTTTTATTTCTGTTGACATCTTAGTCAAAATCCTTCCATTTGTTTTTCATTTGTTCAACAAAAACACCCGGCCCCATCGAACTATTTACTGATATTGATTTCATATAAAGTCCTTTTGCTTTAGTAGGCTTTATTTTCATCAAAGTATCATAAACTGTATTGAAATTATCAAGAAGCTGCTCTTCTTGAAAGGATAATTTACCAATAACAAGATGTACTATTCCAGTCTTATCATTACGATACTCAAGCTTCCCTCCCTTAAACTCACTGACTGCTTTTCCTATATCCTGAGTTACAGTTCCGCTTTTAGGACTGGGCATCAAACCCTTAGAACCCAGAAGCCTTCCTAACTTACCAACCTTACTCATCATATCCGGAGCAGCAATAATTAAATCAAAACCAAACCAGCCGCCCTGAATTTTTTCTATCATCTCATCAGAACCCGCATAATCAGCACCAGCATCTTCAGCTTCTTTTATTTTTGCGTCCTTCGCTATCACCAGTATTTTAATTTTCTTACCTGTGCCATGCGGCAGCAATAAAGTACCTCTCAACTGCTGATCAGCATGTCGTGGATCAATGCCCAGATTAAAATGAACTTCTACACTTTCATCAAATCCTGCATACTTCATCTTTTTTACCAGACTTATTGCTTCATTCGGCATATACTTCTTCTGACTATCAACAAGCTTTACCTGCTCTTTATATTTCTTACCTCTCATCATGATTCCACTCTTACCCCCATACTTCTAGCCGATCCAGCTATAATTCTAATAGCCATTTCAATATCATTTGCATTTAAATCCTGCATCTTTTCTCTGGCTATTGCCGTGACCTGATCTCTAGTCAAAGTTCCAACTATCTCTGTATTCGGACGAGCCGATCCACTTGATAAACCGAGTTGCTGAAGTATCAAAATAGAGGCCGGGGAGGTCTTCAATACAAATGAAAAGGTTCTATCTTTATATACAGTTATCTCAACAGGAACAACAGTATCCCCCTTATCCTTACTCTTATCATTATAAGCTTTACAAAATTCCATTATATTTACACCATGCTGCCCCAGCGCCGGACCTACAGGAGGTGCCGGAGTTGCTTTGCCAGCTTTAATCTGTAATTTTATTAATGCTTGAACTGGTTTATTTTTCTTAGCCATCAAAAATCCCTTCCTAAACTATGTCTCTAACTGACCGCCTTTTCTACCTGATCAAGATCAAGTTTCACAGGCGTTTCTCTACCAAAAATTGAAATCAACGCTTTTACATTACCTTTATCAGCATTGATCTCAGATATAGGGCCAGAGTACCCTCTAAACGGCCCCAGTATTACCTTAATTATTTCACCCTCTTCGAAATCGATATCTATCTTCTTACTCTTATCACCAATTTTTCTCAGCACCTTTAATATCTCATCATCTGTGACAGGAACTGGCTCGGACCTGGACCCGATAAACTTAGCCACTCCAACCAGCCCCCTGATGCCAGCATAAATATCATCCTCTAAAATAGCCTGAATAAAAAGATATCCCGGATAAATCTTTGTTTTCTTCTCAATTCTCTTATTATTTTTTATCTCTATAGTGACTTCTTCCGGAACAATAATCTCAAAAACCTTATTTTGAAATTCATTCTGTTCAACAAGCCTTTCGACTCTACCCTTAACTTTATCTTCCTGGCCGGTAAGACAATGCACTACATACCAGGCTCTACCGTCCTTATGGCTTAATATATCATTTTTCGCAATATCATTTTCGCCAGAATCACCATCATTTTCTACTGATGAATCACTAACCTCAGCAACTTCAATATCGTCAGAATTTTTTACTTCTTTTTCATCAATCATTTATACTCACACTATCTTTATTTTTAAATTTTTTTCAATAAGACAAAAGCTTTTGATAAAGCCAGATCAACAATCGTTATAAAAAGCGTCATTGATATTACTATTACCAATATTATCAGCGAAGCCCTTATAACTGTCTGTCTGTCTGGCCAGCTGACTTTCTTTAATTCTAACTTCGTTTCTTCCACATATTTCTTTACACTCAACTTCTTCTTTTCAGGCTGCGTTGCATTCTTCCTGATTTTCTTACCAGATTTTTTACTATCTATTTTATTAGCCAACTGTCTTCCTCTTTTGTTTGGCAGGCCCGGACGGATTCGAACCGACAACATTCGGTTTTGGAGACCGACGCTCTACCAATTGGAGCTACAGGCCTATATTATTTAGTCTCCGTATAGTTCGTATGCCTTCTGCATTTCTTGCAGTATTTTTTCAATTTTAAACGCTCAGAAGTGGTCTTCTTATTCTTGGTAGTGTGATAAGTCATACCACAGTCTTCTTCATCACATTTAAGCGTTATTATTATACGCACTTTTTTTATTCCTCTTATATTATTATTTTAATGAAAATTGCAGCTTAAAACTCTATCATAGTCAAATTTCAGTGTCAACAACATCCAGCATGCATTTTACTGAAATATAGCAATAAGTTTTTACAAAGTAAATCATATTAAATTTTATATCCATTTTACTGCACAGCCAGGCACAGCTAAAAAAATATAAATTACATAATTCTGAACTCATTAACGGTCAGTTTCTGATAAACTCAAAACCAGTGCCTGAAATACACTTTACCTGATTTACATTCCTGGCAAACCTTAAAGAAAGCCGCTGATTTGAAAAAAAGGTTTTTTAACAGCCCTGCTATAACTGGTACAAATTGAAATGTCCGTTTAAATGACTTAGCGTAGTTTCACAAACATACTTTTTAGAAGAAACCAGAATCAAAAGCATATCACGGAGCAATAAATGACCACTACATTTCTTGACAACATGCATATATTAATGGTAGAACCTACAGGTTCGGTAAAAATTTTAACAAGCTTAATAGTTTTTTAAATACTTATAAACTATTGTAGTTTTAAAAGTATAGATTTTGGAGGAAGTTTATGTTTGCAGTAATAGAAACCGGTGGAAAGCAATATAAAGTTGAAGAAGGTACTATTTTAGATTTAGAGAAACTTGAGGGCAATAAATCAGATAATATTGTATTTGAAAAAGTCCTGCTTGTAGCTGATAAAAATAATACTGAAATAGGTTGTCCCGACATTGAAGGAGTAACTGTATCAGCAACCATTTTAAACCAGATAAAAGGTAAGAAGGAAATAGTATTTAAATTCAAACCAAAAACAGGAAACAAAAAAAAGCAGGGACACAGACAAAAATTAACAACTGTAAAAATAGAAAAAATAATAATACCTGGTAAGGAGAAATAGAGTGGCACATAAAAAAGGAAAAGGAAGTACTAAAAATGGTAGAGACAGTCAATCAAAAAGGCTTGGCGTAAAAAAATCTGACGGACAGGTTGTTATTGCAGGCAATATAATTGTAAGACAAAGAGGTACCCAGTTTCACCCTGGTAACAATACAGGAATGGGCCGGGATTTCACCATTTTTTCAAAAATTAACGGTACTGTGAAATTCAGCTTTAAAACCAAGGACAAAAAACAAATATCAATTATTCCTGCCGGGTAATATATTCCGAAAATAATTATTAAATGATTTATCTTAAAAAAAGAAGCTTCTCTGCTTCTTTTTTTTCTATTAATATAACTTTGCAAATCATAAAAAGGACTTGTTATTAAATGAAATTTATAGATAAAACCAGAATTACTATAAGGCCCGGAAACGGAGGTTGCGGAGCTATCAGCTTTAGACGCGAAAAATATGTGCCTAAGGGTGGCCCTGACGGAGGAAAGGGAGGACGCGGGGGTAATGTAATATTACAGGCAACTTCTAAAGTACAAACACTAACTGATATAAAGATTCACAAACATTACTTTGCAAAAAACGGCAGACCCGGGAAGGGCAAAAATCAAACAGGTGCCAATGGGCAGGATACTGTTATTCTGGTTCCTCCAGGAACAATTGTATTTGATGAGAACAAAAATATCATTGATGATCTTACAACAGAAAACTCAAAAGCTATTATAGCCAGAGGCGGTAAAGGCGGGCTGGGGAACAGCTCTTTTTCAACATCAGTAAACCGTACACCAAGATATGCTCAACCCGGTGAACCCGGCGAGGAAAAAACAATTATACTCGAGCTCCGGCTATTAGCCGATGTCGGGATCATCGGATTGCCTAACAGTGGAAAATCCACACTACTAAAAGCACTTACCTGTACAAACCCTAAAATTGCGGACTACCCTTTCACAACTATTCATCCTAACCTTGGAATGATGAGGTTTATTGACTGTGAAATCATAATAACTGATATACCAGGATTAATAGAAGGAGCCTCAGAAGGTCTGGGTCTGGGACATGATTTCCTGCGACATATAGACCGCAGCAGATTATTAGTACATCTTATTTCTACTGAAAGCTCAAGCCCGGAACAATGCTGGAAAGATTACACTTTAATCTGCAATGAATTAAAAAACAGCGAATATAATCTTACTGCAAAAAAAATAATTATTGCTCTAAGTAAAACAGATTTACCAGAAGAGTCCTGTATTGATACAATAATAGAATATTTTAAATCTAAAGGCATAAACGTATTAACTATATCTTCTTTCAGTCAAAGAGGTCTTAATATGCTGAAAGAACAAATAAAGATGGTATATTTAAATGAAAAAAAAATCATTACTTAGCAGGCTTCCTATAAATATAGTGAAAATAGGAACAAACATTTTAACTACAGAAGAAAGAAAGTTAGATGTATTAAACTTAAAGTCTCTGATTACGCAAATAAGTAAAGAGTATAGTAGAAATAATGCCAGGTTTATTATAGTAACATCCGGATCCATAACATGTGGCTCGGAACAAATGGATATTATCGCAAAAACAATACCGGAAAAGCAGGCGGCCGCTGCCGTAGGACAAATTTTACTGATGCAGGAATATATGCGTTTTTTTAAAAAAAACAACATAATGACAGGACAGATCCTGCTGACAAAAGACTGTATTACCAGTAAGGTCAAAAAGAAAAACGCAGAAAATACTATTTTTACTCTGCTGGAACAAAATATTATCCCTGTAATCAATGAAAATGACAGTATAGCAACTGATGAAATAGGTTCCAATTTTGGAGATAATGATAACCTTTCAAGCAAAGTAGCAAAACTTGTAAACGCTAAAAGACTGATAATTTTAACTGATATAGATGGTTTATTTACTGCCAACCCTAAAAAAAATAAATCAGCGGAATTAATAACCAGTATAAAAACTGTATCCAGAGAAACTTTTTTATATATAAAAGATGAAAAAAATAATAGAAGCAGAGGCGGTATGTATTCAAAAATACTTTCTGCCCAGTACGCATCTAAAGCAGGTACAGAAGTAATAATTGCAAATGGGCGCAGAAAAAATATATTAACTAAAATTTTTAATGGTACCTTTACAGGGACAACAGTTTCACCTGTAAAATAAAAATAATAAAAGGAGTTTTTATGTCCAGCATTAAAATACAATGTAAAAAAGCACATCTTGCCACCAGAGATATGGCACGGTTATCAACAAAAGTAAAAAACACTGCTTTAAAAGATATGGCAAAAAATATATCCTCTAATATTGATAATATTATAAAAGCAAATGAAAAGGATATTCATTTCGGGGTCAGTAATAACTTATCAAAAGCACTTATTGACAGGCTGACACTAAACAAAAAAAGACTGGACTTAATATCAGAGTCTCTAATTACAATTGCACAATTGAAAGATCCAACAGGAGAAATAATTCAAGGCTGGACCATGGCAAACAGATTACAAATATCAAAGGTCCGGGTTCCGATCGGAACCATAGGCATTATATATGAGGCCAGACCCAATGTAACAGCTGATGCAATTGGTTTGAGTATAAAAACAGGAAACAGTGTGGTATTAAGAGGCAGCTCTTCAGCTTATAACTCAAATCTGGCTATAACAGATATTTTAAAAAAATCAGCTGCTCAAAACGGTATAAACCCGGAAGCAATTCAACTACTTGAAGATACATCAAGAGAAGGGGTTAGCACTTTTGTTAAATCCAAAGAATATATTGACCTCATAATACCCAGAGGGGGCAGTTCACTGATTCAAACTGTAGTAAATACGGCTACTGTTCCAACAATTGAAACAGGAGTTGGCATATGTCATACATATGTCGATAGCGCAGCAAACTTAAGCCAGGCACTGGATATTATTATTAATGCTAAAGTTCAGAGACCATCAGTCTGTAACTCTTGTGAAACATTACTGGTTCATAAAGATATCGCCAAAGATTTTCTGCCACAAGCAGTATCAGCACTTAAAAAACTGGGGGTAGAAATCAAAGGCTGCAAAAAAACAAAAATGATAGTACCAGACATTTCAACAACAACTAAAAATGACTGGGCTACCGAATATCTTGATCTTATTCTAAATATCAAAACAGTAGAAACTATTGAAGATGCAGTTAATCATATATATACATTCGGAACAAATCATTCAGAGGCAATCATTTCTGACAATATACACGCTATAAATAAGTTTTCTAAAGAAGTTGATGCCGCTGCGATAGTTGTTAACGCATCAACAAGATTTGTTGATGGCGGAGAGTTTGGTTTTGGGGCAGAAATGGGAATTTCAACTCAAAAGTTACATGCTCGCGGCCCTCTGGGCTTAAATGAACTGACAAGTTATAAATATATTGTACAGGGAGAAGGCCATGTCAGACAATAAACAGCTCAGGCAATAACCCACTGTATATTCAAACATTAACTATGTTAAAACATTCAGTATTTAAAACATCAAATACGTACTGACGCTGCCAGTTTTTTTATATTGAATGATCAGGGAATATTTTACGCAAAAAAATCAGTTCGCCAGGACTTTTCAGAAAGAAGAGACGGAAGAATACTCTTTAACAAAAACGGGCTAGGCATCCGTACTAAAACTGGATTTCCCATTATGTCCTGGTCTTCGTTTTTTATATCTGGGCTTGTTCTGCTTTATATTTTCGATCATTGTATTTAGATCATCAGCCTCTTCCTGTAAACTCTTTACTTTATTAAAATTACCAAATTTTTTATCTTTCTTATTTTTCCCGGAATGTATATCTATAGACGAAAAACCAGTGTTTTCAATAACATCCAGAGGAACTCTGATTATATCGTCTCCCTGTACTTCAAAAGCATAAAATACAGGGTATTCAGGGTTTCTAAGACCAATTATAAAATGATATCTCTGTCTGGATTTAAGATCCTGCTTAGATGGATAAGGAACTCCTTTAGGGTGAGAATGGTACAAACCATAGTAATCCAAACCATGCTTTTCAAAAAAGGAGTACGCCCTTAATAAATCATTTGAAGTAATCGCAAATGTATCATGTCTGGCAAATAAATACTGATTATGCACAGGTAATACACCCTTGATTAAACCATCTTTGCCGCCAACAAAACCTCCAGATTCCTGAGGATAATTTGTCAGCACCTGTTTAATAATCAGATCATAATGCCGTCTTGTTATCTGAAAATAATCCATAACAGCTGCAGCCTCATAATATACTTTTCATATGCTTTATGGTTTTAAGAATTGCATCTTCTCCTGCACTCAACATTTGATTAAGCTGTTCTTTACTAAATGGTTCGTTTTCAGCAGTACCCTGAATTTCAACATATCTGCCGGACTCTGTCATAACAACATTCATATCAACCTCAGCCCTTGAGTCCTCTTCATAACACAAATCACATACAACCTCGCCATCAACAATACCAACGCTTATGGCTGCAATAAACTCTTTAACTGGATTTTCATTTATCATTTTATTATCCATTAAAAATTTTATCGCATCAATTAAAGCAATCATCCCTCCTGTTATCGAAGCAGTCCTGGTTCCTCCATCAGCCTGAATAACATCAGCATCAATATATATGGTACGCTCTCCCAGCAAAGAAAGGTCTAAAATTGATCTCAAAGACCGGCCTATCAAACGCTGTATCTCATTTGTGCGGCCAGAAACAGAACCCTTGCTAACCTCTCTTCTAGCTCTTGGAAATGTTGAAGACGGGATCATAGAGTATTCCGCTGTCAGCCATCCTGTACATTCATTTCTCAAGAAAGGAGGTACTCTTTCTTCAATAGATGCTGAACATATAACCTTTGTTCCACCATATGAAATCAAAACAGAACCAGGTGCATACTCAGTATATTTTCTAACAATAGATAACTTTCTTGCTTCTAATTTTTTCTTATTCAGTTTACTCATCATTTCCCTCTTTCTCTGCTTTATTTTTAGTCTCATCAAGTATGTCTCTGCCACTTTCAATATTTTTTTCCAGCGTCACTAAATTCTTCTGCATTTTAGCCAGCATCAACTGTAGATTTGCTAATACATAATCAGCATACTCATTAGCACCTTCTTTAATTTTTTCTGCTTCGTTTTCAGCTTCATATAATAACTTGCCACTCTCAAGGTTTGAACCTGCCTCTATAGCAGATGCTCTGTTATCAGATATTTTTTCTTCATTGGAAACATCAACAACTTTCCTGGCAAAACTACCCTCGTTATTTAATACCAGGCGAATTTTATCAACAAGCTGTAATATTGTTTTTTCCTCTAAAATAACTTTATCTGTAAAAGGTATTCTCTTTGACTCTAAAACAGCTGCTTCCAGGGAATCAAGTAATCCTAAAATTTCGTTCAAAGCTTAACCCTCCATTTACTATATTACTCTAATTATTTGTTAATTCCACCAGCAGTATCCAATTTCTTATTTAAAATACAGGCTACTTCTTCAGGCACAAACTCGTTAATGTCTGCACCATATACTGCCAGTTCTTTTACAAGACTGGAGCTTAAGTACGAATATTTTTCATCGGTCATAAAAAAAACTGTATTCATACGAAATTCCAGCTTTCTATTAGTCAATGCCATCTGAAACTCATAATCAAAATCAGAAACAGCTCTCAATCCTCTAATAATATTAAATGTATTTTTCTTCTTAGCAAAATCTACCAGCAGCCCTTCGAACCCTTCTACAGTTACACCGGAATCAGCAACAAACACAGACTGTATAATATTGATCCGCTCTTCCATTGTAAATAAAGACTGTTTTGACGGGTTATGAATTACACTGATACAAATCTCATCAAAAAGGCGACGAGACCTTTTGATAATATCAATGTGACCATTAGTTATGGGATCAAAACTACCTGGATAAATTGCTGTTTTCATATTCATATAGTATCCGTTGTTCTCTTTAGTAAAGTTAAAACAGCATCTCCATATCTGCTGGAAGAAAAAACTTCAAATCCATCAGTATTTTCAAGAGAATACATCTTATTATGCTCACAAACGATTATCCCCTGGGGCTCAAGTATACCAAATTCATATATTGCCTTCAATGAATCTCTATAGATATAAGAGTCTTTCCAGGGAGGGTCAATGAAAATAATATTAAAAGACCTGTCACATTTTTTCAGAAACTGTTTAGCAGTTGACCTGACAACCTTAAAACACCTGCCATCAGCAAAGTCAGGTATCAAATCCAGGTTACGCTTCACATAATGTGTTTTTGTGTCAACAAAAGTAACAAACTCAGCTCCCCTTGAGAGTGCCTCAATCCCTATACTTCCTGTTCCACAGCATAGATCCAGCAGGTGTGATTGATCAACATATTTACTAATAATATTAAATAAAGATTCTTTAACACGATCCTGAGTTGGCCTGAACTTTTTGTTGTCAGGAAAACACAGCTTTAAACCTTTATACTTACCCGAAATTATCCTCATATATACCTCATGTTACTTTTAATAAATCAGCAGCATAATAAAATCAATTTTTTATGTTAATTCAGCCTGGCCTCATAAAATTCACTATATTCGGTTTCCAGTATATTCCTTAAAGGGATATGCTCCTTTTTAGTCATCTCCGGATCCTTCTTTAAAATATCAACTGCCTTTGCTCTTGCTATATGTAAAACCTTCTCATCTTTAATCAAATCAGCAATATTAAAATCAGGCATTCCGGCCTGTCTGGTCCCTAAGATATCACCAGGACCTCTTATTGCCAAATCATATTCAGCAATCTTAAAGCCATCACTTGTATCCAGCATAGACTTTATTCTTTTAGCCGCACCCTCTGTTTTCGGATCTGCCACTAGAAAACATATTGACTCTGCAGCACCTCGCCCAACCCGCCCTCTTAACTGATGAAGCTGGGATAAACCAAATCGTTCAGCATGCTGAATAATCATTACAGAAGCGTTTGGAACATCAATACCAACTTCAATTACTGTTGTAGCAACCAGAACCTGTATTTTATTTTCTTTAAAAGAGTCCATAACTTCTGCCTTTTGCACAGATGTGAGTTTACCGTGTACTAAACCAACTTTATAATCCGAAAAAACAGTGTCTTTTAAAAACTCCCAGCCATCAATAGCAGACTTCAAATCCATTTTTTCTGACTCTTCTATCAACGGATATACAACATATAGTTGTCTGCCCAGCTTCAGCTCCTCTTTACAGATATCGTATACCTTATCAAGGTTTTGTTCTCTTATAAAACAGGTCCTGGTAGAAATCCGCCCTGGCGGCAGTTGATCAATAATTGACTTATCCAGGTCTCCATAACAAGTCAACATAAATGTTCTGGGAATAGGGGTTGCCGTCATAAATAAACAGTGAGGACTAATATTCCATTTTTTAAAACTCATTCTCTGAAATACTCCAAAGCGATGCTGCTCATCTATCACCGCAACCCCTAAATCAGGTATTTTAACGCTATCCTGGATTAAAGCATGGGTACCAACAACAACAATACCTTTTTCATTTTCTATTTTATAAAGAGCTTCCTTTCTTTCTTTAGCCTTCATCCTGCCCTTTAATAAAACAACATTAATCCCTAACGGCTTCAAATATTTTTTAAACTTATAATAATGCTGTTCTGCCAGCACTTCGGTTGGTGCCATTATGGCTCCATTTTTATTTGTATTAATTGCAAAAAGCAGTGTTATAACAGCGACATCTGTTTTACCGGAACCAACATCTCCCTGTAACAGCCTGTTCATACCATTACATTTCATAACATCCGATCTTATTTCATTTATTACTCTATTTTGAGCGTCCGTTAATTTATATGGTAATAGATCAAGATATGAGTCTATAAGAGGCCCGGAAACAACTAAACCTTCTGACTTTGAGTCTTTCTTTAAATAATGCCTTTTTACAGCCAGTAATAATTGAAAATAAAAAAATTCCTCAAAAACCATCCTGAAACGAGAACGTAAATATAACTCCCGATTCACCGGAAAATGCATTGTTTTTATTGATACTGCCAGATCAGGGATCTTCAAAGATATCCTTAAGGACTCTGGTAAAGGGTCTGATACCAGACCTGCATATCTGGTCATAATCTCTTTTGCAATCCTGCGCATTTGAACCTGCTGCAAACCAGAAGTTAACGAGTAAACAGGCAAAATAACGCCTGTACCAGAATAATTATCGTCTTTAGAATCTAAAATTTCTGATTCAGTCACACTAATCTGCAGTAACCCTGTATAAGAGTTTACCTCTACTTTACCCTTAACAAAAATACGTTTACCTGACTGCAGTT
>JAAEMD010000181.1 GCA_024225875.1 bacterium | reverse complement strand
ATTTTTGGTAAGTAGAATTGCTTTCAGAAGAGGCTTTGAAAGGAAGAATTAATTATCTCATTTGGTGGCTTTTGAACGCTCCCATAGTGGACGGAAACATCATTGGTCTTTTTAAGCAATTGCAAAAACATACAATTTTATGTAGTTTTCAACTTAAAATTGCTTGGTATTGCTAAGTCTAATATGAAAAAATTGCATAGTTTTTAGGTAGAAACTTTGTGCTGAAGAGGAAGATATGCAGCTACAACCACGACAACAAAAAAAAAAGTAATCATCAACGAACAAGACTTCGAACCTCTTCAGTTGGTCATATATGTCACCAGACTCAAGATGGAGGGCAAGGAAGTTGTCCTGCAAGATGCCAATGGTAAACAGTGGGCTGTTTAATTTTAATAGCGATATCGAATTTGACTTTTTCATAGTGTCCGATCCTTTTCCGAATATTAAGTTAGTGGTCAAATATCGTAGAAACTTAAGATTCAAAATGGGAAAAATTTCGAAAATTTGCGCTAAATCCTCTAATTGTCTGTAATCAGAGGATATTCTCATTTTGTCGAATCTTAACTTTGTCACAAAAGTTAAGATTCAATTTCTAAAATAATTTTTGTTTGGACTGCGCAAAAAAACCCTAATAAGTGAAATACTTCATATTAAAATAGTTATTATCCTGCTATTAAGAAAAATTAGAATTTAGGGAGGATTTGAAGCAACTCCTCTAAAGTGTCTATTCTAAATTTTCGTATTCCACCTTTTTTTATGCTTAGTATTCGAAAAATAGTAGCTTTTGGCCTTTGAACCCCCTTTTGGAACGATAAAATAGAGAATTATAAACTTTACTCAACTACGAACCTGCCTAAGTCGTACTGGGATATATTTTTTAAAGTAAGTGAAATTCTATATTTTGGAATAAATCAAGATGTTATTTTATTCACCTCTAGTTCAATTTTCTTTTATTGGGGTAGTGCCAGCGAAGCTCGCATAAAGTCCTAAACTGAATGTCTATTTAATTTAGGATCTGATGCCAGCCTCACTGGTACTAGGCCTGTGCTGTTTGAAACGAAGTTCATCATTTCTATAAATTAACATTTAGGAGGTTATGCTAATGTCAAGTAATTTTCAATTTTATGCCAGTTTTGGAAAAATGACTAAAGCCATTATTGCGACAATCATTTTATGCGTTTTTTTAGGCTTCTCATTAACAGCATATGCAGCTAAAATTCTTGAAGTAAAAGCCTCATCATATCAAGAACCGAATGCACCTGAAAATACGACTGATAGTAATTTGGACACACGTTGGTCTGCAGAGGGTGATGGTGAGTGGATTCAATTTAATCTAGGTGGTACTAAAAAAGTAAAAAATATTAGTATAGCCTTTTATAATGGAGATCAAAGAATTTCAACATTTGATGTAGTAGTTTCAGAAAATCCATGGTTTAGTGACTATAATATTATACTTAATAATCAGCAATCGAGTGGTAACTCTATACAGCTTGAACATTTTAATTTAAACGTGAATGCAAGGTATATTCGCATTGTAGGTCATGGTAATTCAGTAAACAAGTGGAATTCTTATACTGAAATATCAATAGAAGCTGATGAGGTAATTTCAAGCATTTGGTTAATAGCATCAAATTCACCAGACTCAGCCGATGGTAATGACTCTGGATATAAAAATATAGGTCATTGGGATGTAGATAGGGAAGGGGCTGTTGGAACATTCGGGACATCAGGCCATTATATGATGAGTCTTTTATTAAGTGAAGAAGATAATTTTGATATTGAAGATCTTATGCTTATTGCATCAAATTTACCACATGCTCCTGACACTCCTGATGGGTATGTTTTGATAGGTTATTGGGATGTAGATAAGGAAGGAGCAGTTGGAACAGATGGTTCATCAGGCCATTATATGATGGGTTTATATGCCAAACCCTTATCTGTAGACTCAACTCACATTGTAACTAATGTATATATGACAGCATCAGACTATCCACAAGCTATCGATGGGCCCTCTGATTATAAATTTATTGGTCAATGGGATGTAGATAGAGAAGGAGCTCGTGGAACAGACGGTTCATCAGGCCATTATATGGCAGGGCTATATATAAAAAGAGACCTTCGTTAACTATGTTTACTGTGCTATCAAAGTTTACCTTCCATTAGAATTTGGCCTAAAAACGTCGATTTAGATTTACAATACAGTTAGCAAAAGAGATTTTAGTGCTTAATGTCGCTTAAACACATGTGTGAGGGAGTTTTTGGAACAGTTTATACAGTAAAATCAAGGTAAAAAGGAAGATTAAGGACTTTATTTATATTTTTAGATTAGTTTCTTATTCCGGTAAACTGTTCCATTACTACTCACATCCCTAAATCAAATGACGGGATTTTGCACGAATTCCCCCCAGACCCCTTTTATAGCTGCAACGTTTGTTCTCGTAGCGCAATTAATGAACGTTTTCGGTCAGAAAGACTTCAAACCTCCTAGTAGCTGCCATAGCAACGACATTATCAGCATGACCAATATGTCGCCAAGCTATATTTCGAGGTACAGGATCTCGCATCCAAAGCTTATTATCCGATGTTGCTGCAAAAAGCTTTCCATTAATAGCTGCCATAGCAACGACATTATTAGCATGACCAATATGCCAACCTATAATACGATTAGCATGACCAATATTATTTTGATATACAGTATATCGCATCCAGAGTTCATTATCCAATGTTGCTATGAAAAGCTTTCCATTAATAGCTGTCATAGCAGTTACATAATCAGTACGACCAGTACATCGCCAAACCTCATTTTGAGGTACAGAATCTCGCATCCAGAGCTTATTATCCGATGTTACTGCGAAAAGATATTTTCTATATTCTATATTTGCCATACCAAAAGATAGATCAGCAGAATGTTCTTCTTTATGGCCCAGTGAAAACATAGCTGCGTTTTTGTCCTGTAGAACTTCCGTTTTTTTATTTGGCACTGGAACTTCGCTTATTTTTTTGATAAAAGCCCTTCTTAATTAACTCGTTTCATCAAAAAACACCTTAAAAACTTCCGGTT
>JAAEMD010000180.1 GCA_024225875.1 bacterium | reverse complement strand
AGGCAAATCATCTTTTATATTTATCTTTAAAATATCACCTGAAGCTTAATATAAATCCTTTTTTCTACCGGTTGTACCTGCCGGTAGAACACCTGTACCTGCGTTTATCCAGAAGGACAAAATTATGCCCGTATTTTAAAAAACAGCAGAGTTTTTACTGTAGCCTGACAACTATAATAATCCGATTTCTAAAGACAACAAATTACACAAACATGATTTGATTTTCAAAAATATTAACCATATAATACTTATTATAAAAAATGTTTAAATATCTATAAATAAGGGAAATATAATATTGTTGCAGAAATACATATAATTGGATTCATTTGACTTATTCAGCTTATACATTTCAGTGGCTTTAGTATTTTTTTCATCCAAATTATTAAAAATTGATTTTAAGAGGGGTGTGATCTGTCATGAAAAAATTTAAAAGAAATAAAGGTTTTACACTTATGGAAATGCTTATAGTAGTAACTATTATCGGCATATTAGCGGCTGTTGTTTTACCAAGATTTATCACATCTTCAGGAGCTGCAAAGAAATCCGCACACAGAGCAGAACGCCAGGCAGTGAATACACAGCTTGAACTGTTTTATTTCAACACTAACCAGTATCCAGCAGAAATGACTTCTGATGAGTGGACTATTTCTTCCGGCCCTTTAGCTGTCGATTCAACTGCCTATTTTCCCGATGGTGTTCCTTCAACCTGTAACCAGGGTTCTACATGGACAATTTCATCAGGTAGAATAGTAAAACATTCCGGACATGAGGACGATTAGTTTAAACGTATGATTACCAGCTAAAAAGTTCTAAAATCATTATCAGTAAAAGCTTCTTTGTGTAAAATAACTATCAGGTGTAAATTACAATACAGACATAATTACCATAGCATATAAATACTTTCTACCTGAAATAGATAAAGATAGCAGAATCAGCTTTAATAATCAGTCCTGGCAGAATACCTTATGTACACAGGGGTAAAAATAATGGCAAAAAACAAAGATGGCATTTCCGTAATAGAACTTATTATAGTACTCTTTATAGTATCTGTGATATCTTTCATTACTTTCCCTAAATATTCAAGTCATCGAGCAAAAATCAGTCTTCAAACAACCTCTGAAAAAGCAAAGTCCATAATTGATCTTGCTAGAAGTTATGCCTTGTCTATGAATAAAGAGATCGCGGTTGAACTCGATATTGAAAGCTCTTACCTGCCAAAGCAAATAAAAATAATGGATGATTTACAAATCCTTGATTACATAGATATAAAAACAGGCATTTATGTAACTGCTAATCCTACAATAAAAACAATTGCTTATACTCCTCAAGGACTTGCTCAATTTAAAACAGCGGGCGGAGGAAGCATAGTCACACCAAAATGTATTATCACTTTTAGAAATTCAGAAACCACAACATCTGATATTGTCATATTCCCTAACTCAGGGTCATGTCAACTAATAAGATATGAATAAGAAAAAGAGACTGGCGGGAAGTTTTTACCTGGAGACAATAATCGCTTTGGGGATACTGGGCATTGTTGCTACATCATTAGTACCTGTTATGCCTGAACTGCTAAAAGCTACTCAACAAATAAAAGATAAAACAAAATTGATTATGATAACAGAGTATATTGGTGAATATCTATTCAGGTGGGTGAGTTTTGCTCCAGAAAATAAACACAGGCGTATTGAACACTTTCTAGAAGGTCAGGATCTGGAACTTACCGGAGAAATCAGAGTTAACAAGCTGCCATGGGCCAGTTCTCTAATTGCACAGGACGAAAACATCACGGATCACTACAAAACTACAATTAAATTCTGGGAAACAGTAAGCAGAAATTACAGTGCTGTTATTCAAGTCTGGGTCTGGTATGACGAAGATCTTGATAAAACAAGAGATGTGTCAGAAAATGCTTACACATTTTCAACTATTATTACTGAAAAAAGAGACTTATGAATATAAACCAGAAAAAAGGTTTTACTCTTCTTGAGGCAATTATAGCATTCACAATTATTGCCATAATTGCAACTTCATTTTACCAGGCACTAAATATTGCCTTACAAACCTGGTCTCAAGGTCATAAGGCCTTACGTATGGCCAAAGAACAACATACAACAATCCCTGTATTAAACTCACGTTTAAAAAATGCGAAAAAAATAATAGATGTTTCAATATCCAGTAATAATGACGGCTATCTTCAGTATAAAGATGATAACGATGTAATTATTACTGTATATAAAAATTCACTAAGCAATAGATCTGCCTTTGGTTCCAATGTATTATTCAGCAATGAAAATTCCGTTGTCGCAACCTTTCATGAGTATTCTGTTACCAGCTCACCAGAACTTGTTATAGATAATGTAAGTAAAATATCGTTCACTACTTATTCAGAGAACCCGGAATATATACAGGTTGCATCCCCCAATAACATTAAATACCCTGTTAATCACTCTGAAATTTTAGCAGTCAGGGTAATAATTACCAGAACAGAACAGGGAGAAGAATATGTTAAACATTCCCTTATTGATCTTAAAAAATCCACGCTATCTGAACCAGGGACTATTTCATTTGGAATAGCACATGATCCTGAAAACAATTCATATTCATTCAAAGAAACACTGCCTTATACAGGCTTTACAACCTCAAACACTACTATAGAGTCTGAAGATCCGGGCTTCCCTGCGTCAGATGAAGATGGCTCTGCTATCATAAAACCAGAACAGACAGTTAAGATAAGAAATACTGGAAAATATTTTTATACGATTCAAAATGCCATAAATGCAGCTGTCTCAGGCAACGAAATATTAGTGGCCAAAAAAAGCGGAGGCTATACCGAAAGCCTCTATCTATTTCCTGGAATAAAATTATATGGTGGCTATGAAAACGAAAACTGGTCAAGAAACACTGAATTATATGAAACTGTTATTAATGTAAATGCCGGTGAACATGACACAATTTTCACAATGGAAAATAATACCAGTATCGATGGATTTACATTAAAAGGTATTAATGCTCTGGGTTATGGTATAAAAGCTGAAGATATAAATGATTTTAAAATTACAAACTGCAAATTCTCCGATTCACACCAGGCAATATATATTTCAAACTCTACTGGTATAATTCAGGGAAATTCTGTTAGTGCCAATGTAAATGCTGCTTTTATCACATCATCACCAGGCTCTTTAAAGATATACCGTAACAGATTCTATACATCAAATGCAGAAAAGGTAAATATAAAGATAAATAACAGCTCTAATATAGATTTTAGAAATAACATTGTCGTCAATGGTAAACATGGTTTGTATCTTGATGATTTTAGTGGCCTTATTATTAATAATATTATCCGTAACATGGATGCTGTTGGCATATATGCAGCCAGCAATGTTGCTGCATCAATATACAATAACGCTATCTTCCATAACAGATTAGGCATCCTTTCATTTTTTGGAAATAATGTTAACGCCGATTACAATCTGGTAGCTGACTCCGGATGGGTCCATTTCCTTGGCTCAATGAATCAAGGAAGCAATAATATAACTGATAATAATTCTTATATATGGGGCCAGACAGATCCTTATTTTCAAAATGATTACAACTATAAATTACAAGGCACTACTGCCGTTGATAACCCACTGATCGACGGTGGAAATGTAAGTATTCAAGACAATTATTATAGTGCTGAAATCGGAAATGACGAAGTCTGTAAAGGAACTCAAAGGAGTGATACAGGTCTTAATGGAGGGCCTTATGCAGGTCGAAACGGTAAAAGAGAGTTAATCCAAATTTTCCCTTCTGATCTGACCACTGCTATCCAGAACAAGCTTGACAGTGCCTGGCCTGGCGACTTTATATATTTTGGATCAGGTCAGTATAACCTGACAGCCGCATTAAATTTCAGAAAAGATATGCTTATATCAGGTATATGCGCAGATGAAAGTATACTTTCCTGCCCCTCATCAGAAGCTGTATCATTACAGGAAAACTGCCGTATAGAAAATCTGTCTCTGTTAGGTAACAGCTCATCAAATGCGATAGACATAGACACTAAAAACGGAGTGTCAATGCATGATTTATTAATAAAAGATTTCAATTCCGCAATTGATATCAACTCATCCTCCCCGGTACATATATATAACTGCACATTAGTTAACAATACAAAAGGCATTAATATAACCGGCTCAAACTCTAAGGTTTATTTATACAGGAATATAATTACCAGCGACACTGCATCTACAGGAATAAGTGCCAGTAATACTAACCAGGCTTTTTTATATAATACCTATTTTAATAACTGCTCACCTAAAATTTCAGGTACCGGAGACTTTTATTCCGATCCGATGATTGATATAACACCAACTGCTGAGATTTTTTATGATGCTGGCAATAATAACTACTTCCTTCACCCTTCATCTAATGCAATAGATTCAATCGTTAAGACCAGGAGCACAATATTTGGAGATGTGATAACAACACTAAATGCCGGATGTTTTGAGTATTATCTGGTTACCGGAAGTATAACTTCTCCAGCAATCACTACGAATCTATACACGGTTTATAAAACACTTTCTGTAAAAATTTTTGATGAAGAAAATATCATTCCTGATTTTCCACCTTCATTAAACGGAAATCATTCTGAAGTGTATCTGTCTCTGATCTTTAATGGCAGGACAGTAACCAGTTCTCCAGTGATACCTGTCAACAGTACCGCCAATATAGACTATACCTGGGTACTGCCACCAAGTGCTGTATTCTATAATTTGCAGATAAGGGCTAACCTTAGAACGTATCGTTTTAACAGGACTCCTTTTGTTAACCAGATGATCTTAACATGGTAAATATGAATTGTTATAAGCTTTAAAATTCGACAGGTGTTCAAATCAGCCCCTTCTTAATTTTTTAAACCCGGCCCATTCATTTTGTATAGCTGGTACACATTGAACTATCCGTTTAAATGGGGAAGTGCAGTTTCACAAACGTACATAAACGAATTCATTTGAAAACTTCAGTGTCAGACATTTTACTGTGGAACAGCTATAATACTCCTGAAGTTTTAGCCCTGCAGGAAGCAGGTCTATTTACTTATGGGCACCAGTCTACTAACCTGTCCTTTTGGAAAATTACACTCTTTATTTTACTCAGCCACCAGGAATGAGTAAAAAAATCAAAAATCTTTATTAAGCTCTGCTTGTTTCTTGAAATTTTTATCACCAGAAAGATACAGTATAGTCAGATATAAAGGACTGTAAATTTACTCAACTTTAAAACTGCATCTTTTACAGAACCTGGCATCATTTTAAGATTTTATTGTTATCCCTGTTTTTCTCAGAAGTAACCTGTTCTGGCGACTCTACCTGTTCGGGCTGTTCGGACTGACTGGGCTGTTCAGTCATTACAGCACGGTTAGTGATTCGGTTTTGGAAAGAAAGATACTCCTTGAGTAAAGGGTTTTCATTGTCAGTCACCTTGTTACTTATACTATTTATGTACTCTTCATCACCAAGTCTTGATATATCAATGTCTACTAAGACCGGCTTATCATAAGCGAGAGCTGTAAATATTTTAAATGTTTTTAACAATGAAAATAAAAATTTAATTTCTATTGATCGATTACTTCTTATATGGGGATAAAGATTTGCCTCTGGTGTATTTATTATATTATTCATATGACTGTAACTGTTTGATTTTTTTGAATTTATGGTATGTTTTTTACTTTTTTTAAAAGTGAAATGGACAGCGTCTATATCTACCTTAAACATATCTGAAACTGTAAAACCATAATACTTTTCTATATTGTTTTTAAGTTCTGCTGGAATCTCAGTAAAATGCTGTTTTATACAATTTAACAATAATGTCGAAGAACCGAAAAATCGTAATATTTTTTTAGTCTGTTCAAATACAGGATCTACGGCAGATGGTCTTATGACCATACCTTCTCTAAAAGGCATCCAGTCAAGAAATCCCGTAAATAGCAGAGGTATCTCAACAGAAAGTACAATACTGGAATCAGTGTGTTTACTTTGCAGAGAAATTTCCCTGTTTTCATCATCTGCAATATCACTTTCAACAGTATTATTTACATGATCTGATGCACAATTATCAAGTTTAGATATAAACTTTTTAAGTTTTTTATATATGGTTTTATGGAAATCCTTATATATAGCTATATCAAAGTTAGACTCAGAATATATATTTGAGCGATAGTCCAGACTAAATTTAATACACAACTCTCCATTATTATTATTAAAATTAAAATTGCTGTGAATACAGTTAACAGGATAAGCAGCCTGGGCGCTATGAAACTTAGAAGACCAGATCTTAAAAAGATCATTAAGTTGTTGAAGATGGTGCATCACCTTGCCTGCATATGCTGTCACCATATTTATAAGATCATCAGGAAAAATAAGAAAAGAACCTGAAAAATCTTCGTTTATAAATCCGGCAACTAAAATATCTTCTTTATCTTCGTTTTTCAAACAGTCAAGTGAAAATTTAAAATCATTTTTTTTTAAAGACACAATTTTATTCATTATAATCTCCCTGCTAATATTTCATGTATAATCCCAGCCTGAAAAATATTTGACCGGAAAGTCAAAAATCTTTATTAAACGCTGCTTGTTTCTTAAAATTTTCATCACCAGAAAGATAAATTATAGTCAAAAGACTGTAATCTACTCAACTTTTAAAACGGAACCTTTTACTGTATCCGGCAGCATTTGAATGTTTTGTTATTTTTGATATACACTTTCTCATTATTGTGAGCATACAAACTATCATGATATTTGTATTTATCTAACACTATTTGATTGTCAAATTCAAAGATACTGTACTGACTAGTTAATACTAATTTCATTTTTTCAAGATTAGAGCTGATTAGTTCATTACTAATCCCTGCAATATACTGTGAATCATTAAGCTTTGATAGATCAATATCTGTCAAAGCCGGCTTATCGTGTCTGGTGGCGACAAACATTTGCACTAGTTTTGGCATTCTAATACTAAGTATAGTCCAGATTTCATTTAAGTTTTTACTTCTATTTTTTGATCTGTTACGACTATTATCTGTTATAGCAATAAATCTCGAGCAATTAGAATGAACTTTAAAATTCAAAAATACAAACCCATAATGATATCCCAGATTTTTATTAATTGATTGTATGGCAGATCTATTAATTAGACACTGGTCCATTTGATCTTTTTCTCTTATTTCATACTTCAAATTTAAAATTGATGTATCTATACCAAAGAAGTTAAATATTCGGAGAGGATAAGAAATTTGATTATTGAAATCATTTATAACTGCATCATTTATACCTGTTCTATATTGAGCAAACTTTTCATGAACTTTATCTAAAAACAAAGTAAAAGAACTAATGAATAGTGAAATAGATTCTGTAGTTGTTGAGGTTGATATAGTATTTTTCAATCCAAATAAGCTGTAATTGTAGTTATTGTAAAAACCAACAAGACCATTAAATAGAGTTATAATAGAATTATAACTACCTTCAACTTTATCCTGGTTACTCAGTGTTAAACTAAAGCACAACTCCTCATCAGGAGCAGAAAAAAAGGCTGAAAGCAGCTTTACATCTGAAGAATGTTTTCTATTGTATAAATCACAAATTATTTTAGACATCGAATTATAGCAGTTGCCAAGATCATTATTCAGCTTGTAAAGAATCATTTCTTTTTTATAGCCTGAATATTTTGATATCAGATCGATAATAACCAGAGGAACAATCGAAGGGTTGTTTTTCATTATTTTTTTTACATATTGTTCAACTAAATAACAACTATCTTCTGTATTAGATTTTAAATTTTCAATTAAAAACTTTTCATATACTGATTTGAGCAAATTAATTTTTCCCGAATTCAATTGTATTTCACTTATGTTCTTGTCTGTACTTTTTAAAGCTATAATTTTATTCATTAAAATCTCCTTTACGTCCCCTTCAACGAAGGTTTTTATCCAAACCAGACATCCTGCAAACATATTTAGCAGAGGAAAGCGTGATTTTGCTGGAATTTTTCTTGTGGTCAACAACTATCTTCAAAATCACAGTATTTCTCAGCCGGATTCCGGGTTAAAGTTATTTGTTGTCTTTTACATAATCCTACAGCATTTAAATTTTTTATTTTCATCATTACTTTTCTCAGAAGGAGGCAGCTCAGCATATTCCACATATTCCACATATTCCACATATTCTACCTGTTCTACCTGTTCTACCTTATTATCAACAAGGGTAGTATACAAATCAGCAAAATATATCCTGTCATCGAGGAATGATTCATGCAAAGAGTTGCTATTTGAAAAGCAATGAATATTATTAACCATCGAGGCATTTACGGTATTACTTATACTTCCCATATACTGTAAGTCATTCAGTCTGGACAAATCAATATCTGTTAAGACCGGTATATTGTTTTTTTCGGCAATAATCATTTTAATTAGTTTAGGCAGTTTAATATTAACGTTTTTTTGGAGACTCACTACTTTTTCGGAAAAACTACTGTTATTTATATCTGATGTCAAGATACATTTTGAATTAGCATAACGAAGATCAATATCCGAAAATACAAGGCTATAATTTCTGATCATATTATCATTAACTGGTTTTAATAATGTGGGGATATACAGGGAATCCTGCATTATATTTTTGTTTGGGTCAAACATAAAAGAAAACACTTCTTCTTCCATACCAAAAAACTGGAATAGACAGGTAGCATCAAGTCTCATACTGCTTAAATTAGATAGACACTTTTCGTTTGTCAGGTTTATTTCGCTATCAAAAGAATGTTCACAAAGTACTCTGGAAAAAAAGGGGAAAATATTAATGAGTAGTTCAATAGTTTCAGTAGTGTTTGAAGTTGATATAAAATCAATTTTTTCATATATATCGTAGGGGGTGTCATCATAAACTTCCTGAAGACCCTGGAATTTATCTATAACAGCATCATAAAATTTACTGCTACCACTTTCACTCAGGTCTATCTTCAATACCAGCTGCAACTCCTTATCAGGAGCAGAAAAGGAAATTGAAAGGAATTTCGCATGTTCTAAACGACCACACATATTAAAAAAGGAATCACACCAGTTGTTAATACTATTATTCATAAATTGAAGGATCATTGTTTTTCTATCTTTTAAATTCTTT
>JAAEMD010000179.1 GCA_024225875.1 bacterium | reverse complement strand
TTTTTCACAAAGAGAAAAGAATGAGAAGTAAATGAGATAGACCAAAAGAGTATTTTGTTTTTTCCTCTAAAGCGCAGCGTCTCTTATCCTCTTTGTGAATATTATTTTTAAACCCTACTTTTCTCTGTGTAGCGCAAAGTGCCTCGGTGCTCTCTGTGGTTCATATACTTTGAAAATAAAAATATGCTCAATGGGAATTTAAACTCAAACAAATATCTGTTTAATAGGTTGTTTTTGTGTTTATCATAGAAATTAAACAATAATAAAGTTTGAGCTTTATGCTCACCAAGGACGGTTATGCCAGATATGTATTTTGGAATGCTCGCCAATTTAGGCGTTGTTCTACTACTCGTTTTAATTTTAAAAGCATTAAATAAAGTAACTATAAACCTAACTTGGTTGCTTGCTACTCTGTCAATTCTATTTTGCTATTTCTTAGCTTTATTCAAAGGTAAAGAGCTCATTTCCTTAGATTTACTCTTTACCGATCTCAAATGGAATTGGTCAGGAAAAATTGTCGCTATTACACTTTGGGCTTTGGTTTTGGCTTTATTAGCAGCTTTTAAAAGTGACTTTAAAATCAAGGACGCTGGTTTTACTCTCAGACAAAATGAAGGCTCTATTAAGCCTGCACTCGTTGTTTTAACCCTGTTTGTTGCGTTGCAGATTATTGTAACGCTTAGCCTTGGTAACGGACCAAATTTCGATTTTGAAACGCTACTCTATCAAGCTCTTATTCCTGGGTTAGATGAAGAACCAATGTTTAGAGGAGTTTTATTATTTTGTTTTTCGTTGGCTGTTGTTTCATCGCGCATTAACTTTTTTGGCTCGCCAATAAACATTGCAGGGTTACTTTTGGTTTTATTATTTGGTCTAGTTCATGGGGTTATGCATATAGATGGTGAGTGGCATTTGTCTGCATTCAGAATCGTACTAACTGGGAGTTATGGATTTATTTTGCTGTGGTTAAGAGAGCGTACTGGTAGCCTTGTTTTTCCAATTGTAGCACACAATATGGTTAACTTTGTTGGGCAGTTAGTTTAGTACATGAAGGTAAAGTAAATATACTATCAAGTACATAGGTTGGCTTAATAGGAAAGTAATGGCAAAATTGTGTTTTAAAAATGGAAACTTAAATAATGGATTATAATCAGCCACTTTCGAAGCACTCCCTAGATTTAAACCTGAGCGACCGAGTTTGGTTTA
>JAAEMD010000178.1 GCA_024225875.1 bacterium | reverse complement strand
TTAATACTTTATATAAAAATATACCGGATAGTTTTCTGGCCTTGACTCTTCGGCAACTCTAGCTTGACCATCATCAATAACACTTTCAATTGTCATATAATCAAATGTCTTATTATCAACAGTCTCTGGAATTCCAGATAAACGACTTTCTTCAATGTCATAAATACCACTGCCAGGTTTTGGTCCATGATCATCATTATCATCTTCATAAAAGTCGTCATCCCTGTCTATTGCAAGTGTACCATCAAAAGTATACAGATGTTCATGATAATTTACAGACGCAGTATGAGCATGTTCATTATAGAGTTCGTGATCATGCTCTCCCATAATAGATGGCTGCCGATCTCTATCTGAAGCCTCAGTCGTCACACGCTCCTGTAAATATTCGGCACTTATTCCTTCCCCCATCAAAAACACTCCTCTTAAGTCCGGAACCCCAAAAGTTCCTTCCCAATTACCATCAACATCGATACCTGCCCCACCATAACTTGTACGCAACTTATTGGCTAATTGACGATAAATATGATCATCTTCTGACGTAACCGTATATAAAGACCCGTCACAAGGCAGCCAGCCATCCGGAATTCTATTATGCGGTATCGCAAAAGGCGCAATTATTCCTACAAAATATTTGTCAAATCCTTCCCTGACAGCCTCTAAATCAATAAGATCATCTACTACTCTGCCATCTGCCAGCTCAAGATACCCTATTGCCTGTATATAGTTTTCTTCTTCTTCTTCAACTGGTTCCCATCCCACATTATCAGAAAACAGCAGCTTATCTTTTGATAAATAAAATCCATTTATCTGAACATTTGTTATAAAAATTAATATAAAAGTAATATATATAAAGCGTTTTCTCATATTTTTTTTATCATAATTATTCATTTATTTGATCGCCTTTTAGTCCCGCAAATATATAAATAACCATTTCTAAATGCCGTGGCTCTGTCTTATCGATTGAATTGTCATGATCTCGAGCTTCAGCATAATTATTTGCATTAGCCAGAGCTGACATTTCAAAACTTATTTCAGTAGTTCCAGTTAAACTGGTACCGGAGTTGTGATGTTTTATTGAATAGCCGCCACCCATATTCACTTGTCCCCAGTCATCACCATCGTCATAAACAGCAAAATGTAAAATATCGCCGGGATGTTTATGGGATTTATCACCGCCGATTGGATGATTATGGGCGGCATTAGTATCAATATCATGTTGATGTCCTTGAAGAGCATCTAACTGAGCTGAAGCTAAGTTTCTGCTGTCAGGATCTACATCCAGGCTGCCTGCCGGCCCCCCCATATTATTAAAGCCACGCAAAAAATAACCACTGTAATCAGGAACACGAAATGTGTTAACCCCATTACCTCCAAATGTATATCCCAGGCGCTCAAAAAGTTTCGGATAATCATCATTAAAATGTTCTCCTCCATCACAAGCCAGCCAGCCAGGGGCATTGCTTAAGCTGTTAGTAGAAAAACACAGCATTCCTGCAAATATTTCATTAGTATAATCAGCTATCAAATTAAAATAATCATCTAAAACAAACCCATTTTGAAGTTTTGTCCTGGTTAAAGATTTTATCACAGGAATCTCATCGTTAGAAAAAGTATCCAGATCCAGAGGTTGGGGCTCTTCTTTATTAATCGTATTATACTTAGATGGTTTCCAGCCAGGAGACTGCTTCTGATCGCTTGTACTATAAAAATGTAACAGATCTTCCTCAAAAGAGGTATAGTCTTTACCTATCTGAGAATAGATACTGGTGAAAGAAATAAAGTTCAAAAAAACACAGAAAGAAATAATAAGGTATTTATTCATGATTTTAACCAAAGTATATCAAGGAAGTTGACATCGAATCAAGGACAGGGGTTGAAGTGATAATATTCTGCACTTGAATATTGCTATAAAATTCCAGGCCAGAACCATAACTTTAACAGCCCTCATAAAAAGAACCCAGTTTATTAATAAAAATTGACATAGAGAATTTATCTTTATATCTTTTATATGCTGATTTACCCATACTTTTTCTAAGATCTGTATTTTTCAATAAAAACTTCATCTTATCAGCCAGGCCATCTACCTCTTCTGGCGGAACAAGAAATCCACTTATACCATCGTCTACACTCTCTCTAAAACCACCTGCATTACTTGCGATAACCGGTTTTCCCAGGCTCATCGCTTCTGTTGCAACAAGGCCAAAAGGTTCATAATATGAAGGTGCTAAAATAACATCAAAATACTGCATAATTTTCAAAGGGTCATTGATATGGCCTGTAAAGATCACCTGCTTTTCAAGATCATTTTCTTTTATAATTTCTTCCATTTCATTTTTTAAATCAGGATTTTTCACCAGATGATACGACCCCAGAATAAATAGTTTCACATCATATTTTTTCAACCTGGCCAAAGCTTTAAGTGCATACTTATGTCCCTTCCACTCATCAATCCTGCCTGTAACAGCAAAAATAACATCCTTATCTTTTATCTTATATTCAGCCCTGAATTCATTTATACTTTTATTATCATTTATCAAAACAGGTTCTTCATTACCATAATAAAGCTGTCTTATAATATGTTTTTTAATGCCATTATCAATCAAACATTTTTCAATGCTCTTAGAGACCGCAAAAATTGTTATCTTGTCCGAAAAGATATTGACCAGATGTCTGTCGCCTTTTCTGACATCAAAATCAGCCCAGTGAATAAAAACTGGTTTTTTAAAAATCCTGCCAAAATATACTGGTATATAAAGTGAAAAAATTGAGTTAGTATGTACTATATCAACTTTAATATTAGATCTGCTTAGTTTTCTCCTGAGAGAAAAACAGCCTGCCAGCACCTTAAAAATTTGACCTGACTGCAATAAGGCTGCTTTTAGGTAAATAAGTTCAGCTCCAGCCTCTGATAAAACAGAAGGAAGCTCTCCTTCTTCCGGCAAAACAACTACGCAGCGATATTTATCTTCAGGCAAATATCTGCACATATTAATCAAATTTCTCTCTGCACCACCTATATGGCCGGTCGGGCTAAAGAACAGTATGGTTTTCATTGAAGTTATTCACCTTACCCTTTTATTAACACTAAAAAACATATTTTCAAAACATTCTTTATACTTCATTACTATTTTCTCTTTTGTTTTTTCCACTACCTGTCCATAAACAATCAGAGGAGGGTTAAATAGTTTTAATGATACGATCAATCTTAAAAAAAGCAAATACAGTTTTCTTTTACCGGAAATATTATGAATAATATTAATGTCTTTTTCAATCAGTCTGTTATATATTTTTTTATCATTAACCAAAGCAAGGTCTACATAAAAATTGTTTTTACTAAGGGTGCTAAAATATTCTTTTGCTTTTTTCTCTGTTTTTTTATCATACAGAATCATAATATTCATACTATTCTGAAACCAGTAAACAAGCTGATTTCTGGAGTTCACAAACCCTTCTCCATTAAGAATTCTTTTTGCTTTTTCAACCATCCCATCAACATCAATTTTATCTGAACAGACAGTCATCCGGCATCCTTCATGAGGACAATAAAATTTGCAGTACCTGCTTTCTCTTACAATAAGATGTCTGTTTCTCCATGGAGCCCACCTGGTTGGCTTAACCTTTCTTGTTGGAAAAATTGCCAGCTGAGGAACGCCCAGTGCTGCTGCCAGATGAAAAGGGCCTGTATCTACACCAGCATAAAGGTCATATTGAGCTAGAACCCCCATAAGCTCCGGGAGGGTAGTTTTTCCTACTAGATCTATTATTGGCATTTTCAATTTATTTTTTATGATATCTCTGGCAAGATGTTCTTTTTTTGAATGTCCGGTAAGACAAATATCCACATCTATTTCTTTCCGTAAAGCTTCAATAAAAGCTGCAAATTTTTCTGGACTGATCGTTTTATTGCCAAACCCTACTCCAACCTGAATTCCAACAAGAGGAACACCTGCTCTACGCCCACCTTCTTTTAGAATTTCCCTGCCTCGTTCTTTATTTTCCTGACCAGGGTTTATCTCCAGTTTTATATATTCATTAAGCTCGATACCCAGTGATTTGAGCAGCTGAAAATTATATTCAACAACATGCTTAGTCTGATCAAATGTTTTTAAGAAGACCCCATATTTTCGAAAAACAGGCCAGAGACCAATTTTAGCTTTATCTCCAATTTGATACTTTATACCAGCAAAAAATGTCAGCCACACCTGAGGAGTTTCAGAGTAGTAGTGAATAACAACATCAAACTTTTGTCTTCTAATAAAAAAAATGTACTTAATAAAATCAACAGTGCCTTTAACCCTGTCTGTCTTAAACCAGTCATAAATAATCTCATCTATGTACTCTTCATTTTTTATAATTTGTGCATTGTACGGAGAAGCTAAAACTGAAACCTGCGCTTCAGGGTATTGCTTTTTGATCATCCTGACACATGGTAAAGTCAAGACCATATCTCCAATGGCATCAGGCCGGACTACTAATATCTTGTTTACTTTCTTTACTGGTATCTGCATAACCCTCAAATTATACTTGTTCCTGGCTAAATTGCCAAAATGGTGACATATAAGACTGTTTTCCGATATAATCTTCTTGAGTTTTTAAAAATTAAAATGATGTAACAGCCAAATAGTTCCTGTGAGTTATAGCTGGTACAAATTGAAGTGTCCGTTTAAATGCCTGAGTGCTGTGTACTGGCGTACATTAACGAAGTCATTTGAAAACTTTATGTGTCGGATATTTTATTTTGGATCAGCTATATAAATATTTTACAAAGTAAAAAGTAATGTACTAACAAAATTTAAAAAACATCGGCTATTTATTATGTTATATTCGTTGATATTAAAAAACTTACAGGTCACAAAAAATAGACAGGAGATTTAAAATGGCAAAAATACATTATGATGAAAATGCAAATCTGGATTTATTAAAAGACAAAACTATCTGTATTATCGGTTACGGAAGTCAGGGACATGCTCATGCCCAGAACTTAAGAGACAGCGGTGTTAACGTAATTGTTGCAGAAAGAGAAGGGTCTCCCAACTGGCAAAAAGCCATTGACGATGGATGGCAGCCAAAAATAACTTCCGAAGCTGTTAAGGGGGTCGACTGGATACAGGTACTGCTGCCTGATGAATTGCAGGCTGCTGTTTATGAAAAAGAAATCGCACCAAATCTAAAACCAGGAATAACACTTGGCTTTTCTCACGGCTTTAACATCAGGTTTGAAATAATAAAGCCTCCAGCAGATATAAATGTTGTTATGATTGCCCCCAAGGGTCCTGGCCATCTGGTTAGAAGACAGTATGTTGAAGGCAAAGGTGTTCCTTGTTTAATAGCTATCGAACAGGATGCTTCAGGTAGTGCTTTTGATACAGGACTGGCGTATGCAAAAGGTATTGGTGGCACTCGCGGCGGAGTTATAGAAACAACTTTTGCTGAAGAAACTGAAACAGATTTATTTGGAGAACAGGTTGTCTTATGTGGTGGTTTAGTTGAGCTTATAAAAAAAGGGTTTGAGACATTAATAGAAGCTGGATATCAGCCTGAAGTAGCTTATTTCGAGTGCCTGCATGAAGTAAAGCTGATTACTGATATGATATTCGAGGATGGGATTGCCTGGATGAACTACTCAATTTCAGACACTGCAGAATACGGTGAGTATGTAACCGGAAAGAAAATAATTACAGATGAAACAAAACAAACAATGAAAAAGGTTCTGGATAATATCAAATCCGGTAAATTTGCTTCAGACTGGCTTAAAGAAAACAAAACCAACAGGCCTGAGTTCAATAAAGCACGTGAAGAACTGTCAAAACACCCTGTAGAGAAGGTTGGTAAAGAGTTAAGAGCCATGATGTCCTGGTTAAAAACAAAGTAATATTCAGAATTAATTGCCCTGGCTAACTATATTATTATAAAATATAGTTAGCCGTCAGAAAGGATCTTTATGAAAAAAAATATATATATTGGAGTTATTGGCACAAACGGAGCTGGAAAAACCGAAATATGTAATTTTTTAAGTACTAGAGGCTTTTCTATATATTCATTATCCGACATAGTAAGAGCAGAGGCTGTCAAAAAGAATTTAGAACCCAACAGGGATAACCTGGTTCATATTGGTACTATGTTAAAATCAAGGCTTGGAGATAATATCCTGGCAAAAGAAGTTTATGCCAAAGCAGCAAAGGAAGAAAAAAACCTTGCAGTATTTGATAGTATACGGCACATTAAAGAAGTGGCGTTTTTAAAAACAAAAAATATCAAATTTATAGGAATAGATGCTCCTGTTGAAATTCGCTACGAACGAATAAAAAAAAGAAAAAAAGATACTGATAATATAGACTTTGAAACATTTAAAAAACATGATGAAAGAGAAAATCTGGGAAAAAGTGCCGGTCAAAATATATTAGAAGCATTAAAAGAGTGCGATAGTCTAATAATTAATGACCGTTCTACTGAATATCTTCACGAACAAGTTATAAGTTTACTGGACTTAATGTAAGCATGCCAAAATTAACTATTGAAGGTGGACATACCCTTTCCGGGACAGTAACAGCTTCCGGCTCTAAAAATGCTGCTTTGCCAATACTGGCTTCCTGCATATTACTGGATGGGCAGTCAACAATAACAAATATCCCTTATCTTAAGGATATAGTTATTATGCTGCGTGTACTGAATATACTGGGCCTGCGGGCAGAATATCACAATAACAATACAGTTAAAGTATGGAACCAGAAAAAAATAAAACATATCGCACCTTATGATCTTGTTACTTCAATGAGAGCGTCTTTTTTTGTAGCAGGCCCCATTATGGCAAAAACCGGTTATGCAAAAATCCCTCTTCCAGGGGGATGCTGTATAGGAAGCCGCCCAATAGATCTTCATTTAAAAGGCTTTAAAGCTTTAGGTGCGTCAATAAATATTGAGCATGGCTTTGTCGAGTTAAAAGCAGCAAAACTAGTCGGTACAAGAATATACCTTGACTTCCCATCTGTCGGAGCAACAGAAAATATTATGATGGCCGCATGCCTGGCAGAAGGGGAAACAATAATTGAAAATGCCGCACAGGAACCTGAAATTACAGATTTAGCTAATGCCCTTATCAAGGGAGGGGCTAAAATAAAAGGATCCGGCACATCTATTATCACTGTATATGGAGTCCGTTCTCTTAAAGGTATCGAGTATAGTGTTATTCCTGATCGTGTTGAAGCAGGAACACTTCTCATTGCGGGCGCAATAACTAAAGGTGATGTTACGGTGGAAAAGGTCAATAACAATCATCTTGAGCCCCTTAATCAAAAATTAATCGAAGCCGGCCTTGAAATAAAGCAGGGCATTAACTCTACTCGTGTAATTTATAAAGGCGTTTTAAACGCTGTAAATATCGAAACCCTGCCATTTCCGGGTTTTCCTACAGATATGCAGGCTCAAATAATGGCATTATTATGTACGGCAAAAGGCACCAGTGTCATAAAAGAAACTATTTTTGAAAACAGGTTTATGCATGCACATGAGTTGAAACGTATGGGCGCTGTTATCAAAACGGAAAACCATCACGCCTTTGTATATGAAACAGAGCATTTAAGCGGAGCTGAGGTAAAAATAACAGATTTACGTGCTGGAGCAGCTCTAATTCTTGCTGGTTTAGTAGCCCGGGGACATACTACAGTATACGGGTTAAAACACTTGAACAGAGGTTATGACAATCTTCCTCAAAAACTTCGTTCTCTAGGTGGTATTTTATTTGTTTAGCCAAAAATCTTAAACTAATAAGAGGTGCAAAGTGAGTCAAAAAATAAATTTTATTAAAATGCATGGCTTAGGTAATGATTATATTTTGATCGATGCAATAAATCAAAATATCAGTAATCTAAACCCTGCTGATCTTGCAGTAAAATTATGTAATAGATATCTGGGCGCAGGGGCTGACGGGCTTATATTAATACTTGAGTCAAATCGATCTGACCTTAAAATGAGAATATTCAACCCTGACGGATCAGAAGCCGAAATGTGTGGCAACGGTATTAGATGTTTTGCTAAATATGTATATGAACAAGGACTTATTGAAAAAGAAGTTTTCTCCGTTGAGACTCTGGGAGGGATTATTATCCCTGCATTAAATATAGAAGATAACATCGTAAAAGAAATTGAGGTTGATATGGGGGAGCCCGTACTGGAGCGAAATAAAATACCCATGGTCGGTACGCCATCAGATATAGTTCTGGCAGAAACGATTAAGGTACAGGGAAACAACTATATAGTTACCTGCTTATCCATGGGGAATCCACATGCTGTAATCTTTGTGAATGACCTTAAAACCATAAATATTGAAGAGTTGGGCCCTTTATTTGAGAATAACCGCCTGTTTCCAGAAAAAATAAACACCGAGTTTGTTCAAGTAGTCAATCGAAATGAGGCTATAATGATAGTATGGGAAAGAGGAGCAGGAAAAACTCTTGCCTGTGGTACAGGGGCCTGTGCTTCTGTTGTAGCAGGTGTGCTTAACAACAAATTAGATCGAAAAGTGCTCGTTCATCTGCCAGGAGGACCCTTATCTATCGAGTGGCAGGAAAGCAATAACCATATAGTTATGACCGGTCCTGCAGAAAGTGTTTTTAAAGGAGAGATCCCCATATAGACTTATATATGGATACTAACTCAAAATATATTCTGGTTGTCGGTTATTACGGTTTTGAAAACGCAGGAGATGAGTTATTACTAAAAAAAACCATCCATCTGCTAAAAGAATTTATTCCCGGCTCTCAAATCTGTGTACTGCATAAAGGGTTCCGTAAAATATCCAGGACTACTATTAGTCCTTTAATAAGAAAAGCAACGTACCCGGATACGTTTCCGAAAGACATCACTTTCTGTAAAAGAACTTCTGTGTTAAGTATTTTAAAAGCCGTTATCAGCTCCAGTATTATTGTGAATGGAGGTGGTGGCATTTTACAGGACAAAACCTCACAAAAAAGTCTTTTCTACTATTTATCAATACTGCTGCTGGCAGTTGTGTTAAGAAAAAAAACCTTGTTACTGGCTCAGGGGACAGGCCCTTTTAACCATACCCTGTCAAAATGGCTGGTTTCTAAAGTATTAAATCTTACTGACTGTATCTCAGTACGAGATAATGCCTCGTACAGGATTCTAAAAGATTTAAAAATCAAAGAAAACAAAATTATACAGGCAGCAGACCTGGCCTTCTATAATACAGAAACATCTGAAGTTCTTCCTGATGCACCTGAGGCTATCGGTCTTTCACTTCGTAAATTAGATATCCCGGGGGCTGTCAGAAATTCGCTTGATGATTTTTTTTCTAAAAAAAATAACAGGTTTATATTTCTTGATTTTCATAAAAAAGTTGACTTTGAGTATATGCAGACTTTCCAGAAAATACCTGGATATATTGAAAAAACTCTTGATATGCAAAACTACCTGGTTAATCAGGAGCCATTACCATATTCTTTTACAATGATAATAGCTATGCGTTATCATGCCTGCGTATGGGCTGCACTACATGGGATACCGTTTCTTGCTTTAATATATGATGAAAAAGTCCTGTCTATAAGCAGGGAGTTCAAACAGGAATACGTTGACCTCAGGAAACCTGATCATAATAGAAATACTATTCTGATTAAGTACAGTAAGGTAATGAAAAACTACAGAAAATACAGCAGCAATATACAGGATAATCTGCCATCTATAATAGAAAGAGCTAAAAATAATATCTCTGTATTTAATGGCCTGTAACAGCAGCCAGCAGTCTATAACACATTAAAGTATATCCATACATTTTCCAGAATACTTTTCTCGATTATACTAACAAAGCGGTTGTTCAAAAGACTATTAAATTTGAACTACTTATCTATTAAAGAGGGAGGCTAACATATGGCAAACAATATTCGATCTTTTGATGCACAGAGCAGAGCAAATCTAGACAGGTTAAAAGCGCCTGCACATTCCGTATTAAAAGAAACAGATAAAATTTCAGGCATGGAAAAAGATATTCCATTTCACAAAGTCCTGGAAAGTATGGAAGCAACACTAGAAACCTCCGCAGCCAGTGATTTTCAGCAAATACAGGAATTGAACAAAAAAATCGAAATTGCTATAGAAAAAAACAAGGCAGAAGAAAGACAAAAAAAGAACAACCCGCTTTATATTGGGCAGGATAAAAACAGCCTCTTAACAGGTGACGGGGGATAATGTCCCCCGAAACCGGAGAGGTTGCTGCCTCTGCATCATCTAATATAAGCTCCGATAACATATACAAAAACTCTCAACAGGAAAATAATTTAGATTCTGTTTATAAGGAGGAGTGCCTTTCCTGCTTAAAAAGCTCTATCCAAAAAAAAGGAGACCAGCAAAAACTTAATATAGACGATGCTGTAAATAAAATAAATATTCTGGAAAAATCTACCAGTGATTATGAGCTAAAATCAAAGCTGTCAAACTTAATCGAAAACCTGCATAACACAAGCTCTGCAGAACTGACTTCCTTAAATAAATTAAATGAACTAATAAACAGAAGCTTTCTTGCATCACAACCTCATTTATCAGAAAAAGAAAATATGATTAACTCTTCTATAAATACCAGTCAGCAGTTAAACCCCTATCAGGTAAAAAATCCTTTTGCTCCTCAGCAAATACCAAAAACAGAAAAGGGAAAGGAAAGCTCTTTAGATACTAATTCAAATAATGAACAATCTGAAAACTACGCAAAAGAAGAGCCGGTACCGGATAAGAAGAAAAAACTGTTCTCTTTTTTATTATCCTTATTTAATTAAACAAAGTTATTGATGTTCTTTTTATATTTATAACTAAAACACCTGTCCCAGTCCAAAATGAATCATTACAGATTCGCCAAAGGCAAAATCAGTTCTTACCGGGCCTACAGGAGTAAAAAATCTGAAGCCAAAACCTGCGCTCTTTTTAAAAGTATTCGGCTCATAATTCCAGCCATCAGCAAACACCTTTCCTAAATCAACAAAAATAACACCCTGAAAGCTCTTAGAAAAATCATATCTGTACTCTACGTTAAAAAGTATCTTTCTTATATCTCTAAAAGGCGCTATTTCTTTATAACCTCTTAAAGAAGACGCTCCGCCTATTTCATACCCTTCTATCTCAAATGTACTGATATTGCTATCATCCGGCCTAAAAACACCCATAAAGGCATTAATGCCAAGAACAGCATTCTGTGAAAAACCAAAAAATGTCGCTAAATTCACATTATATCTATTAAAATCCAGTCCACCTAAATCAACACCACCTATGCGTCCTCCCTTTTCTATCTCAACAGTCCAGTAGGTACCTTTTTTGGGGTTATTCCAGTTATATACAGACTGATATCTAAGTACCCAGGAAATAGAGTTTATTTCATATCTATCAAAACTATCATTAACTGACAAGACATCTTCTGATTTATATCTGGTACTCATTATTAAACGGTCCTTCAATAAAGGAAAGCCCAGAGCGCAGTCCCAGCCCAATCTTTCTGTGTCTAAAATGTTTTTTCTTAGATAGTCCTCTGTTTTATACTCTCTTTTAAATTCTTTCCAGAAATCAACTGTAAAGGATACCGGGATTATATTTAATATCCATGGCTGACGGTAACGAAGTGTGTAACTGCGCGGTTTAATAACTTCACCTTCGCTACTTATCTGCAACTTCCCTGAAACTACATCACTTTGCTGAAGCAGATGGTTATAATCAGATTTCAAGAATCCCACAATAATATCTTCTTCCTGCTCAAAGCCAAGATCAAAAAGGTTAACTTTTTTTTCTGTTACTCTATAAACCATCCTTACTTTTTTCTCATCCAGTGACTGCTCTAACTCAGGGAGAAAAACATCAGAAAAGTAACCCAGCTTTAAAAGCTTTTCTCTATCTTCTTTTAAGTCATAAGAATTAAAAACCGAACCTTTCTGAAGTCTCATCTCACGTATTACAATATTATTATCAAGACTCTTTAACCCTTTTATTGTTATGTCTTCAACCAGGCACTCTGTAACAAAATATCTAACGTTATTTTCTGCATCAAGGTTAACATTATCAATTTTAAAAAGCTCATAACCTTTCTCGTAATAAAGTTTCTCTATCTGCTCTCTATCTTCTTTTAGTTTACCTATATTAAAAATATCACCTTTCTTATTCTGCATTAATCCAGCTAAATAGCTGTCAGAAAATATTATGTTGCCGTCTATAAAAATATTATTTATAAGCGGATTTTCCTTAACCTGGAAATCCAGGACAAGCCCATTTCCTGTTGGGTGTGTAAAAGCAGCCACCTCTTTAAAATAACCTGTTAAGTACAATGTGTTTACATCTCTGGCTAAATCTCTGGCGACAACTCGTCTACCCTTTTTTGTATAAAAACTATCAATCTCCGGTAATAAATTAAGAACACTGTTTTTTCGGCCGGAAATTATTATGTTCTGGACACTTCTGGTATAATCTATATGTTGAGCATTTATTATCGAACACGTTAAGCTAAAGTAAATAAAAAAACATACCCTGTAAAAAACAGGACTTTTATATTTTTCTTTTAATTTAAAAAATCTCATACTATTAAAATTCATAGCTGTATTTAAGTGAAAAACGAGGTCTATAATACTTACCTGTATCATCATCACTTATCTGAGCATAGTTCATAGACAGGTTTCTCCATACATACCAGGTAAGCTCCCATTCGGAAAGATGAAACGTATTAGTCTGACCTCTACTTTCAGATGACATATCAATGTCAGTTTTAATACGCAAAAAAACACGGTCCGATAACATATTATAAATCATATCAAGGCCAAGCACATCCTGCTTATCTATATTATCATCCTGGCCTGAAACACCAGTGCCCCGCATCAGTGCGCTGCCCAGATTATAGTCCACCTTCATATCATAAAGTCCCATAAAACTCATTGTTTTTTTCATTTGCCTTTCTATCGGTCTTAATAGATTTCTACGTAACAGTATATTTAATTGATTTTCTCCTATGTCAGTTATTAACCTTTGAGTATCCTGATCTTCACCTTCCGGGATTAAATCAGGCATAATAAGTTTAACAACCTCTAAAGTATCTCTGGTACTGTCCTCATAAGCAGCACCTGGTTTTCCAGAAAGATAGTATATATTTTCCGGCTTCAGTTTGCCCTGTGGCTGCGCTTCCATTCCCTCATACTCCGCAACAACTATTTTCTCCAGGTTATACATTGACCCATCAACACTCATCACAACATATTTATATGGCTCAGGTAAAGCATTCTTTGTTACTCTTTCAGGCGGTTCAATAATACTTAAAGCCCTTATTTCAAAAACCGGCTCTAATCGCATTTTCTCCGAATTATCTATCTGTTTTGTAACAAAAGACAACGTATTATCCTTTTTAACCTCTGTATACTCTTCCTGATAAAAGATCCCCTGATCTTCAGGAGGAATAAGTTCAAAACTAAAGTTTAATAAATTAACAAATCCATCTAAAAAAACAACAGAGTTCTTTATTTTTGCAGCATTTAAAGTCCCTGTTACCAGAAGGTCTTCTTTTGTTTCATTTAGTCTAAGATCAAAATTATTTGCAATATCTGCCAGTGTTCCGCTTCCAAAAAGACTGCCCGCTACAGTAACATCCTTACCTAATTTACCATTTAAATTAAGCAAAAATGTCGGCTTTGATTTTCTTTTACCTAAACCTGGTAGAACTATTTCTCCATTACTCAGTTTAATATTTGCAGAAATCAAAGGCCCTTTTTCATGTATGGTAGCTAAACTTTCCTTATAAGCTGTTTTTGCTTTTGAAGAAAGAGGGATACTGTAGAGGCCTTTTATACTGCAGGAACCAATTGAAACATCACCATGATAAATCGCAGGAAGGTTAACAGTTAAGTCAGTGTCTTTTATACTCATATTCATACCAATATCAATTTTTTCCGGCTTTATAAAATTCAAACCACTTAATATCAGACTGCCTGTTAAGTCCATTTCATTTAAAATCTTTGTATCAGTATGTTTCTTTTTTGTATCAACGCCTCTCCATTCAGCTTTAATATCACTAAAACTGATCTTATTATTATTGATTTCAATATTTTTACCGATAATTCTGATCGGAGACTGTATCAGAAATTCATCAGTAAAATGCACATATGTATCTTTCAGCTTAATATATTCCGAATTTAAAACTGGCTTATCTACAGTACCATTGAGTTTTAAGTAAACCTGTCCTTTGTTATTAACATCGTTAACATATGGAATAATGTACGATAAAAGACCAAGTTCATCGCCTCTCAACTTTATTTTCAGATCCATAGTTTCATCAGCCCTGTTTTTATCCCACAGCACAGAGACAGGTACCTTACCAGAAACAATATTACTGTGATATTTTCCGTTAGCCTGTATCTCACTTCTTTTCATATTTAAAAAACCTGTATCTGATAATCTTCCGGCAAGGGTTATATTTTTAAACGGCTTATTACCAATTTTCCCATCATCCAGAACCAGTCCTATCGCCATATAACTCTTCCCTGGATAAATACCAAAATGAGCCTTACCGGCCTTTAACCAGGCCATTTCCACCTGATTAAACCTGAGATCTGCCTTAATTAGAGGTGTTTTTTTGTATCTTGATTTAGCATAAATTGATCCTGAAAAATTCCCTTTAAATAAATGCCTTAGTCCCAGATCAGGAGGCTTTTCAAGTAAGCTCTGCTGTTTTAGAACCTCCAGAAAATAATCTAATGAAGTATCCGATCTGGTTCTTGAAAATAAAGGAACAGGCCCTGCAACATCAAAGCTCTGATCTTTAAGCATATACTCTCTTTTTACTTCTATCTTAGAATTAGCATTTGTGACCTTTTCATCTTTTATTTCAAAACGGACTATTGATCTTGACGATACTTCCTTGTTCAGAGCCTCAATTATATTTATCAGTGTAACAAGATTACCATTTACAGTATTGAAACTAAGCTCAAAATCTATATCATCAAAAACAGCACTTTTATTATCTTTATATTTACTTAAATCCACATAACCGTTTAACTTATAATCATCTGCTTTTTGCTTGATAACTAAAGAATCAAACATCCATTTATTCTTATCATAAATAATATGTCCAGCAATATCGTCCAGCCTCAAAAAATCACTGTAAATGCCCCAGCCTTCAAAAAACACATCAATACCAGGGCCCGGCCATTTTCCTTTAATAGTACCGTTAATATCTACTTTCCCTGCTATATTCCCATAAGATGCCAGTAAAATGGGAAAATCATTAAAGTCTATAAAACTTCCTTTGTGAATAGCAATATTTAAGTCCTTCTGCAGATTAATACCTCCAGAAAAGGAAAAATTTGAACTTTCCTGTGCAACTTCAAATTTTTCTATAGACAGGTTATTGCCATTCCAGTTAGATTTTAAAGATATAGATTTAAACGGCTGGCCTTGAAAAAAGCCGTCCTCTAAAACAGCTGTTCCGTCAATAGAATATTTTTGAAGCCAGTTCCAGTATTTTATTTTCTGTTTATGTACATTGTTACCACTATTTTTTAAAATGGTGGCCTTGAAAGTAGCCTTGCCTCCAAAAGGCTGAACCTCTTCAGGAAAAAATTTACGAATAAGACTGGAGTAAGTCAAATTATAGTTTTTAAGTGATATTTTTAAATTTTCTGGTGTTTGATTTTTAAAATAACCTCTTATATCTACCTTTTCATCTTCATAACTACCTGAAAACTTATTTAATGCAATATCATGTTTATCATATACAAAATCTGTATTGAGCTGCTCAAAAAAATGACCATAAAGTTCATAATCCTGTAATATACAATTAATACTACATTTAATTTCATCCAGCGGTTTTTTCCAGAAATTTGTAATGAGCCTTGTACTTAATTCTCCCTTTACTAACATATTTCCAGTTGATACAGCGCCTCTATCAAGATCCTTAAAAACCAGACTTTTTCCTCTAAACACAAGCTCTGTATCTATAAGATCTTTTATTTTTCCTGAAAAAACAAGCTTATTTAAACCGTTATTGATCTTTATGTTTGATTTATAAATATCTATATCTTTACTGTTTGCTACAGAAAAATTTACTGTTGATGAATTTATTTCCTGATTATTAAGAATAAGCTCCTGTCCAGTTAAAACCAGTTTTGAGAAATATTTTTTGACATTTCCGCTTGTTACCATATCTATAAAACAGTTACCGCTTACATAGTCTTTAGCATCAGGAAAAACCCTGTTGAGTTGAAAGTCACTGCCTTTAAAATTCATCCTTAAACCTGGCGGTGCTTCATTAAAATCCAGCTCTGCACGTCCATTTATATATCCAGAATACAGTTCGCCTTTTGTTAGTTTCAGTTTTAGATGCTGATCATAATAATCATAGTTCATAATAACATTCTCTGGTTTAAAGGCATAAAATTCAGCACGTTCTGATCGTAAAAACCCTGCTGTATACGGCCTGTCAAGACTCCCTGTAATTCTTAACTGAGTATCTCCTGCCCCTGATATCTTCCATAAGTTCAAGGCTGGAAATATTTCTTTTATCTTTTCAAGCGCAAATATGTCTGAATTAATAAAAATACTCAACCTTGATTCTGCAAGATTAAAAAAACCGCTGCTTATGATCGGAATATCATAAAAATCACCACGTATATCATGCAGATACAACATGGTAAGCGGATTAGCCAGGACCTCTATAATATCTTTTTCAAATTTTGAAATATACTTGCTCAACCGCAAATTAATATATTTTTTTTCAGGATTTACTACTGTATTAAGCCGGCCTTTTTTATCAATGATTTTATTTTGTACCAGCTCTTCAAAAATCTTATCCGTATCTATATTATTTTTTCTGGCAAAGGTTTGCTTTTTCTTAATAATGCTCTTAAAATCTGTACTGGAAAAAATTCCATAACTTAACCTTATTACCCCATCAACATTGTCAACGGTTCTCTCAAAAAACGGCATTTTAAATTTTGATTTATGAAAATCAAAACGCAAATCATACCAGAAGGGAATATCCTTTAAAGGGTATGGATCTTTACTTTTGATACGGCCACTGACAGTCGTTTTATCAGTAGAAATATTGTAGTCAGCTAACGGCATAACATAAAAGCCCCATTTATCGGCATCAAGATTTAAAGCTTTAAACTCTATATCATACTGTCCTGTATACGCATTCATTAAACCATCTATTTTTACCGTATCTGCTGTTTCTTCCACTTTACCACTAAAGTTCAATACAACATTGTCTCTGTCTGTAAAATCCAGAAAACCTTTA
>JAAEMD010000177.1 GCA_024225875.1 bacterium | reverse complement strand
TTCTTGGGTTATCTTCTTACGAATCACCTAATATCAGAGGCCATACGCAACTTTCTTTGCTCTGAATTTTTACCGGACACTAGTGGATTCAGATCAACTTGCTTTAGCTTTTTAAGGTGGGGCTTATCCAAAACTGAGGTTAATAAGGTAAACTACAGCTCTTCAGGCATCAGGTAAATTTAATATACAATACTCATCTCAAACCTTTGATATTTACTAAACATGCAGACCAGATTATTAAAAATTTCCATACTGACAGAGCCAGACCGAAGATATGAAATTAGTGTGCATTTAAAAAGTTTTTAAGCAAACACCGGCCTTTTTCGGTTAAAATAGACTCTGGATGAAATTGAACACCTTCAAGAGGATATTTATTATGTCGAACACCCATAACAACATTATCTTCTGTTCTGGCCGTAACAGATAGTTCATCAACAATAGACTGCTCCTCTATGACCAGTGAATGATAACGGGTTGCCGTAAATGGATTAGGCAGGCCCTTAAAAACACCCTGCCCATCGTGCTGTATTAATGATGTTTTACCATGCATTAAGTATGGAGCATGTACAATTTCAGCGCCAAACACTTCTCCAATAGCCTGATGACCAAGGCATACCCCCAGGATTGGAATTTCCTTATAAAAAGAAGAAATAACAGACTTTGATATTCCTGAATCTTCCGGTCTGCCAGGGCCAGGCGAAATAACTATATGCTCAGGTTTGATACTTTTAATCCTGGAAATAGAAATTTCATCATTCCTGAAAACTTCTAACTCAACCCCCATCTCACCCAGGTACTGGACAAGGTTATAAGTAAAAGAATCATAGTTATCAATCATTAACAGCATAATATATCCTGCTCCATATATAAGTTAATCACAAAGTTACAAAAGGCATGCTTCTATCATTCCTTTTGCTTTATTCTTAGTCTCCTGATATTCACTCTCCGGCACAGAATCAGCTACAATGCCGCCTCCTGCCTGTATAAAAAATTGATTCTGCCGGGCTAAAATAGTACGTATAATTATACAAAGATCCATATTACCCCTGAAATCAAAATATCCCAGAGCACCGCCATAAGGGCCTCTTTGTTCAGGTTCAAGATCTTCAATAATTTCCATAGCCCTTACCTTAGGAGTTCCGCTTAAAGTCCCGGCAGGAAAAGCAGCTTTAAAAAGATCGAAAGCATTTTTGTTTTGCAGTATTTCACCCTCAACATTAGAAACCATATGCATAACATGTGAATATTTTTCCACTACCATTAAATCATTTGTTTCAACCGTACCATACTTACAGACCCGGCCTAAATCATTACGCCCCAGATCTACAAGCATAATATGCTCTGCCCTCTCTTTTTCATCAGAGCATAACTCCCTGATTAATTCCTCTTCCTGATCTTTTATACGTGGTCTTGTACCAGCAATCGGCCTTAACATAGCCTTATTATCTTTTAATCTAACTAAAATTTCCGGAGAAGATCCTATAATACTATAATCTTCAAAATTAAAATAATACATATAAGGTGACGGATTTATATATCTTAACGTCCTGTAGACATCAAAAGGATCTTTATCGCTTTCCATAGAAAATTTCTGAGATAATACTAATTGAAAAACATCTCCCTCAAAAATATGCTTTTTTACTTTCTCAACATCTCTAAAGTACTCTTCTTTTTTATAGTTGGATATTACCTTTGAAAAAATATCACTTTTGCAGCTCTTTTTCAGATCCAGTGGTTTACAGGTAATACAGCTTTGCAGCTTCTCTTCTATTTTATTTAAACGAATATCTGCCTCAGCAAGTTCGTCTTCTTTTGCTAAAATAAGTATAATTATTTTCCTTGTAACATGATCAAAAATCACCAGTGATCCGGGAAAAATAAAATGTGCAAGTGGAAATAATGACTCTTTTTTATTATTTAGTTTTATCTTCTCTATAGAACTTATTATTTCCCAGGAAAAATACCCTACAGCCCCTCCTGCAAAAGGGAGTTCCGGGACTTCCTCAACTGTATATTTATTTACCAGCTTCTCCAGCTCATCTACAGCATTATCACAGTTTTCATACTCCTCCCCATCAATCATAACCTTATTCTCACCATTATCACTATAAAGCGCACAAAAAGGATCCAGTCCTATAAAAGAATATCTGGCAACCTGCTCACCACCTGTAACACTCTCTAATAAAAAACTATTCTTCTGATTTAATTTTAAATAAACTGATACAGGTGTATCCAGATCACCACTAATCTCTTTAATTACAGGTATTAATTTTATTTTTTTTCCCATCTAATCTCCACTTTAAAAATCTTATGATGTTAATCTTAACCAGTTTTTTTAGTAAAAGGTTCGATTTTTTCCCTGTCTTTGATAACAGAGTCTGCTATATATGTATGAGATCCTATTGTACAGTGCTGCCCAATTACTGAATGACCATGTATAACTGTAAAAGGATGTATTATAGTATCAGTTCCGATTTTTACTGTCGAATCAATAAATGTTGAACCAGGGTCAATTATTGTAACCCCTTCTGCCATAAAATGATCATTATTTCTTCTGTAGATAATCTCATTTATTTTTGCCTGATCCATGCGTGTATTAATACCTATTGCCTGGTCCTGATCATCAGTACAGTAGGCAGAAATAACCTCTCCCGCCTGCTTCATTATACTGATTATATCTGTCAAATAATATTCATTCTGCACATTATCTGTATTGATTTTTTTCAAAGCATTGAAGAGCTGCTTTATTTTAAAAACATAAATACCAGTATTTATTTCTGAGATTGTTTTTTGCTCTGGACTACAGTCCTTAGCTTCTATAATTCCAACAACAGTGCCCATCTCTCCTCTGATAATCCTGCCATAATTACCGGGATTATTCATCCTGGTTGTAAGAATACTTCCTGATGCATTCGATTCATTGTGAATCGCCAGCAGATTTCTTAAAGTACTCTCTTCTACTAAAGGACAGTCTCCTGGCAAAATCATAACATTCCCTTTTGAATTTATATCAAAATACGACTCTGTCTGCATAACAGCATGCCCTGTTCCCAGCTGTTCTTCCTGTGTTACATAACAGATATGCTCTTTATCAGTAATTTCTTTTACAACTTCTGACTGATGTCCGACAACCAGCAAAACCTTATCAACCCCAAGGCATAAAACTGCCTCTACAACATAATTAACGATCGCCTCTCCAGCAACATGATGAGCAACTTTTAATATACTTGACTTCATCCTGGTTCCTTTTCCTGCTGCTAAAATAATAGCCGTCAAGTCCATTTCCAGACTCCTTTCCTTTACCTGTTTCATAATTATCCTTTATATACAAAAGAGTAGAAATTAAATACTCGTTATGATAGTATCACTTAACAAAGAATATGACAAAATACCGGAGAGTGATACAATGAAAATTCTTGTTAGAAGCCACCATATTGATATAACAGAAGCAATAAAACAGTATGCTGAAAAAAAGATAATAAAACTAACGCAGTATTTCGATAATATATTAGATATTTATATCGAGTTTGAAAAAATCGAAAGTTCTGATGAAAGTAAAAGACAGATTGTATTTGTGACAGTAAACGTACCAGGATCAACTATTAGAGCAAAAGAATCCTCTAAAGATCTTTACGCTGCAATTGACCTTGTTTATGAGAAACTAAGTGTTCAATTAAAAAAGTTTAAAGAAAAAATGATAGACAGCAAAAAAGATCCCTATAAACGCAGCCTTCAAGGTCCAGCAAAAAAATCCGCTTCCACCAAAAAATCCAGCCCTGTAGAAGATAAGCTGTATATAGCAAAGCCAATGGAGCAGGAAGACGCTATTTTACTTTTCGAAGAATTGAAGCAGCCTTTTTTAGTATTTAGAAATTCTAAAACTGAAAATATAAACGTTATTTATAGAAACAAAGATAAAGAAATAGATGTAATAGAAACCTAGACCTTATATTTTATATTCTTTTTGCGAAATACTGTGCTAACCTTAATCAGGTTATCCAATCTTTGATAATGTTTGCGTATATATTTTATTTATATCGTCAATTACACCCTGTACTGCCGAAAATCCTCTGTTTAACAAGTTCATATCCATAGAAACTGTCGCAATATCAATATTAGAGGATTCAAGATGCCCACCCTTTATTGACCCATAAACACTTTCGTTTGCAGCCGCATATTCCAATGCATCTCCTGAAGAAATCGTATTTTTATATGCTGGCCCATCAACAGTAACTAATCCCTGTTTGTTTCTAAAAGATGTGAGAGCTACTCTATACAAAGGTTTATGCTCGGGAACAACTTCAGCACTTGAGGCCAAAGCGTCTTTATTCGCATTATAATTTGCTACAACTAAGCCTCCATCTACTATCCCTACATCTACTTCACCTTCTACATCAATTGGAACTGGTGTCCTGTCAGTAATTTCACCGCTGGAATTAACTTTAAAGCCATAAACTTTGCGTCCAAAAATATCAGTCAGGTATTGAGAGTTATAATCCATCTGAAAACGTCCAGTACGAGAGTAAACTTTTTGAGATCCAGAGCTGAATTCTGTTACTGATCTTGACATCACAAAAAAACCATCTCCAATAATTGCACAATCTAATTCTGTTCCAAGATGTACACTTCCCTGAGAAAAATCAGTAGTCAGAGCTCCTAAGGTAGCCGAACCAGGAAAATCCATTGGATTAATGTTTTCTGTCCCTCCTCTACTCAAAAAATTAAAAACAGTTGCAAATGAAGAGTAGGTATACTTATAACCAGGTGTATTAAAGTTATTAGCATTCGCAATAGAAACCCTCAGGCCTTGCGTTAAAGCACTTAATGAGTTTCTAACATCTACATATATATCAAGCACACCAGGCTCCTTATATTAATTTTTAAATCTACAACTCAAATTATAACCAAAAATGATATTAAATAGAAATACTATGCTGCTTCCACTATATTCATATCCGAACTAAAGCCTGTATTATGAAATAGCTTAGGCTTTATTTCCTCCTGAATATCTGATTCTTTTTTTAATCTTTCCAGAATGGTTAAATATTTTTTTTTCTTTTTAGCTAATTCCAGGTTATCCGGATTGGCTTCTGATATGACTTCAATCTTAATATACTCTTCCCTGACTATTGAAAAGATAGATTTATTAATATTGTTTCTGATATTTAATATTTCCTGTTTCTTTAATGGAGAACCCAGGCGTCTAAAACCTTTCAATGCATTTTTTATTTGCCTTTTTACAAGATCATAAGCCGGTCCCTGTAAATAATTCAGGGTTGCTCTCTTTTCAAAACCCTCTCTGAGCATTCTGGATAAAGGTATTCTAGAAATACCTTTTGCTTCTTCTTTTAAATTTGAGATTTGCTTATCATCATATCCTGCTTTTCTCAAAAGATTCTCTAGTTTACGAATTTTTAACATATTTCCAATATCACCAAAGTTTCCGGGACTTACAGCGTGATTCATCAGCAGAATTCTTAACTTATCTTCTATCATCTCAATACTGTCTTCAGAAAAATGCTGCCCTCCCTGACCATGTCCGCCTTTAGCATCCGGATCAGAGCTCAAATCAGTATCTACAACACCTTTTTTATCCGGATCCTCAAAATAATTTAATCCTAGATCATCCATTTTTTTCTTAAAAGATTTAAAATATTCATCGGCATTAAATCTTAAAACTCCAGCTAAAGTATTATACCTGTTAAATGATTTAATAATCTCCTCTTGTGGGCTCCCTTTCAGCTTACCTGCAACCAGTGCCTCATCAAGGCCTTCATGAAGTATAAATGTTGATTCTCTTTTGGTCTCATTCATTACTTCCTCTAAAGGGATATCATTAAAAATACCGATCTTAGAAGCTATGTCCGAAAGCTCTTCAAAATGCTCTTTGTTCTTAAGTAAATCTATTGACATCTTTCTTTTGTCTGCATATGAAAAGATATAATTTAAAATAGCTTTTTTTATATACTGTTTCATATCCTTATGATGAAAGTTCCTGATATTGTCCTCTATAATCTTTTGTTTTTTTGATGTAACACCCTTCTCGAACAATCTCTGTTTCAGATTTTCTAAAACTGTTCTTTTTTTCGGATCCTCCCGCACTAACAGTTCCGAATAAACATCAGCATATTGTTTCAATAGCTTTTCAGTGCCCTCATTTCTTTCAAACCTGCCCGTTCCAGGCTTCATTTTGTAGTGTCCTGCCTCTGCCTTAGCACCTTCTAATGCAGCATTATTACTAACGCCTGACTTGCCTTCTGCCGCATTTTCGCGCGATCCTTTTATTGCAGAACTGTGTTTATTATCTTTATTGTTTTTTTTATACTTATCCAGATCTTCTTTATTTGTTAAAACATTTGCAGAAAGAGACACTGTATCTCTGCTTTTATTAGTAGATTCATTTTTAAAGAACTCTTCCAGTGACCGATCCATACCTTTTTTTATACGTGACTTCACCCTGTCTCTATTTTTCATAACTGAAGAATAGGCCAGTTTATCAGTAAAACCGCTAAGCAGACCTTTACTATCCAGACTGCCTTCTAACAAAGAGACTGACTTTGGCTTATTTGCCAGGCGCCTCTTTTTTTTTGCCTTTACAGCCTCTTCATCCTGCTTTTTACCAGTCTGATCGCCAATATTTTCGGCAAACATATCTTCTGCTTTAATTGAATCTATAAATTCGCTACTGCTTTTAAATTCGGAAGCTCTACGAATAAAGTCCATTTATAGTCTCCTTTTATGTTTTATTTTTCCCAAAAACAATTGAGCTCCAGTCCAGTTAAACTTCATAGCTGTCTTTTTTATGCAAATCAAGAATTTCCATCCCTTTTTCTAATAAATTTTTCTTCTCTTCACTTACAGAAATCTCTCTTCCCAGTAATGTTTCATAATGGTTTATTTTTTTACCTGTTTTATTCATATATAAGTCCAGCTTTTTTATTCTATTTTTTATCTCAACTGGACTGAGATCACGCTCACCTTCTTCTTTGTTTTTTTTCGGCTCAAAGGTCTCTTTTGTGTTATTTTTATTTTTTTCCTGCTTACTCATTTTATTTACCGCTACTTCGTTTTCGCTCTGCAAAGTATTCTGCTATCTCTTTCTGTTTAATGAATTCAAGGTGGTAAGCAAGAGCATTTTTTTCATTTTGAAACTCTTCCTGTATTTTTCTACACTGCTTAATACGCTCCTCCAAAAGAGATATTCGAGTCCAGTTATATTTTGATCCAAGTCTTATCATCTGAGTTATCAGCTGATTTTCAACCTCAGCGTACATAGCTAAAGTTCTTCTAACTTTTTTTCTGTTACCATAAACCAGCTCTGTCAATTCCATATTATAAATATTTTCTGCCATCAAACTGAGATTCTCTTCAATCGCAGTCTCTATTGCTTTCTTTTGCAAGTGTCGCAAATCCTCCTGCATTACACCAATTAAAGATAGTATCTGGCCAATTATCCCTAACTTGAACCTGGCATAACGAGCAAGAAGAGAGTTGCTTGACTTAGCTTGTATCGTATTTTGCATATAGCTTTCTTTTAACTCAACAACATTGCTGGTCAAATCTATTTTAAACCCTAATTTTTTTAATGATTTTAATACCTTACTTTCCCTGCTTCTTTTTTTAGATATCGAGTCCTGAGCTTTTTTATCTATTGTATCTATATTCTCACGTTCATCTTTCTCCCAGGAAAATGAACTTAAATGAACAGTATCCTTTATATTTATATTATTGGATGCTTCCAGTTTTGCAATATTCGTAACTTTACCCTGCTGACTTAATTTTTGTGCTTTATGCTCTTTTTTTTGATTAACACTGTCCTCAGTGTTTTTTTTTAGCGACTGCTTTTCTTTTATTTGTTGCTGGACTTTTCTATAATATGAGTTATTTTTAATCTTCTCGATCTGCTCTTGTTCAAAATCATCAATTCGACGAGACATAAATCACCTTATTTTTTTTTGTTGTTTTTATTTTGAGCTTTCATTTTTGCCGCACTTCTTGCATCCTGCTTCTTTTTATGTGCCCTTACCTCAGCTTCTTTTTGTTTTGCCTGTATTTGTTTCTGTTTTTTAAATTCATTATTATTTTTTATTCGTTTATTATTATGCTTTACTAAAGCCCTTACCCTTTCATACTCTTCTTCATCATGTTCTTCCTTTTTCTCGGTATATTCTTCGTGATCATTTTTATTAGCCATTCTTAATAATTTGTTAATCTGCAAAGTCGTATGCATCCTGTGAGAAACCTTTTTAACTAGTTCCATGTTTAACTTAGCAGAGCTGTTTTTCCAAATATCTGTCTTAAAGACATTTTTATCCATTTTATAATCAAGCCACATTTCATAGTTTTCACTATCTTCTGTTATAATTTCCACTCTGTCCATAGACCCGGCATTGTCTCTCAAAAACGGGATGTTTTTTTCACCCTCAAACACACCTAATACTGGTTCGATTAAAGCAATTACTGAACGCATATCATCTACAAAATTATTTAGATGTTCCCGTGTTTTAAACTTAATATTCAGGCTACCGGTTTTATTTTCCAGGCCACCTTCATATATAGATTCCCCATTTTCATCTAATGCGGGATACAGTGAAGGATTATACTCACGCCACTGCGCTTCATCCGATATATTTACAACAACTTCATCATTATCCATATCCAGCCCATTTGCTCTACCAGTTACTTTTGATTTTAAATTGACACCTGTAACTTCTGCAAAAATCTTAATAAGTTCCTCATGGACAATATGAAGGTTTTCTTTTTTCTCCTTCATCCCCGCCCCTGAACCAATCATAGCTAACAGCTCTGGAATGTTTCTAGCTTTTCCATCACTACAGATGACTTTTATATCCTCTCTGGCAAAACCTCCTGACTTTGTCTGGTCCATCGCATCAAAACTCAGTCCTGGAGCTGATGCTTTGAGAAAGGCATTATACATATTATCTATTTCTGATTGTTCAAAAGGAAGATCCTTCCCAAATCCACTACCTTTATTATCAAACTTATCAGTTATTTCACCGTTAACTTTTATATATTCTGCTTTAATTAAAGCGCTCCATTTTTTTTCAACAAATTGAGACCCTTCAGGCCCTAAATACTGTTTCTTTAAAACTCCACCAGTCAAAAAATCCGCATTAATAATTTCATCTCGTATATAGTTTAAACTGTCACCTAAAATTTTCTTTTCAAAATCCGATGCCTTTAGTTCTTTTAAATATTTTTTACTTCCTTCCAGCTCTTCAATTCCACTCTTAGTAAAATCCATTAATTCAAAAACAACCGGAGCAGATGATAATGCCATTCCAAAAGATAAGGCTGCTATATCATCCAAGCCACCCTCGATAGAATTCCACCATGAAAGCATTTTATCGGTAAGTTTAGACTCAAGTTGTTCCTGGATCATTTCCGGCTTAAGCTCCTCTTCCAGCTCCTCCAGCTCATCAAAAGATAAACTGGCCTCAATTTCTTCCTGTCTTTTTTCCAAAGCTGTTTTTTTAGTGCCTTTTTTTGCTTCTTCACTCACAAGAGTGTTTAGTTCGGATGCCGGTCCTGCAATACTATTAATTATGCGAGTAAAACGAGAGGACTTCTCCCACATATCCATTATCAAAGCAAACGATTGTTTTTTATCAAAATTCTTATACGCGCCAGACGTAACAATAGTATTAATGTTTGCATCTGCATCATAGGTTAAAGAGGTTTTTTCTGACTCTACATTTTCTTGTTTTCTATGAGTATTTACATTATCTTTAAACTGATCAGCAATGTTCTTTATATTTAAATTATGTCCTAAGTCTAACCTTTCTTCTATTTTATTAATTACACTGTCTAATTCTTTCTGCATATCTTTATATATACCGGGATATCTCTTTTCCAAAGCACGTTGCGTAGTCATACTCTTGTTATGTAATGGTGCAAAGTATCTTGATTTTTTAAATATTTCCCAGTTTTTTGTATCAAACTCCTTAAAAATCATACTATCTCTGCCATAATTATTAAAATTATGGGCCCAGGTATTTTGACTAGCCGTAAAACTGTCTTTTTTCAGCAGTTCCGCATAGAAATTATTACCATATAAATTTTGAGATCTATTTTCCAGATCAACATTTTCGATGTCCATTTTAGTAAAAAGATCCGCAGTATTAATATAATCATCATCATCAATACGCTCAAGGTTATTTTTCGTTCCTGTTAACTCACCCCTGGCTATCAGTAGCCGTGGCAGAAAAGAAAGCCCCATTTTTATATCACTTGCAGCTCTTGTAAATTGTACCTTACCAAGATCTTCCTGCACTGCCTTCTTTTTCTTATATAAATCTAACCTATCCCTCTCAGATTCAGTTAGTATTTGTTTTTTTGACAGCGTATCGAAGTCTTGATCTAAATCAGAATCCTCTTCAGCACCCAGTTGAGCCTCTTCTTTTTCAAAGGCCTCTATTTCCTCTAACTTCTTGTCAAGTGCTTTATCAAACTCGTTTACACTATACCCTTCTTTATTTAAATTATACTGTTTGTCCTGATAGACTGCTATTCTAGGGGGAAATGCCATAGGCCTTGGTTCGGTAAATGGCTGCATCTGATCACTCATATTTGACTCCCCTTTCTTTTAATTAAGCATTTGCCACAATTTATTTTCAACTTTAATTCCCAGCTTTGAAAGACCACTCATAGCTTCTCTGGCACCCTCTATTGTTTGCAGGTATAAAGATAAGGCTACCGTACCGCCTATAGTATTCAGATCTATTCTGCGGCCAATATTTGTTACTACCTCACCATTGTTTATTAAACCTGCCTGTATGCGAGCTAATTCATCAAAAAAAGTCTTTGTCGACAGGTATTCCCCAAAAATAAAGTCATAGACAGCATATACCTTGCTGTTATGATTTATTGTAATTACCGCTCTATCATATTCAATCCCATTAGTATCTGCCATCTCAACCTCTCTTAGATGTTTTATATATTGATCTTTTGTAAGTGAAATATATAAAAAACCCAGCTACCAGATCTCTGATAAAAAATATCAGAGATCTGGTTATTATTACTACTAACTTTGTGCTTCCTTCTTGACTGCATTTGCTTCTTGTTTGAACTTACTTTCACCTGCTTTAGGAACACCAACGCCTACAGTGTACAACGAATCTTCTTCCATCAATTTGAAATGTGATTCTACAGCATTAGACATGTTTCCCTGCTCTTCGCCTAGTTTGGTTGAAATGTTTTCAAGTGCGGACTCAAATTTATCTGAGGCGTGTACCGCTGCTTCAGAACGACCTGCTGATGTAGCATAATCATATACATTCTCTCCCATTTTAAACCTCCTGCATAATATTTATTGTTTTAGAGATAAAATACATTTATTTTAAATATATCTGATTCTCCCACCTCCCAGTTATTCACTACTAAATGACATCCGTTCAATCTGGCATTTATCGTCTTAAACAAGATATCGGCTTATTCGCAAAAAAAAATGTACCCAAATATCTCGTTACGTGCCTGACTGACAGTCACTAGTACACTGTGACATTATTTTTTGATATTCTTATAGAAGCGCAAAAGTTTTTCTCTAGCGTCATGTTTTGTAAATTGCCAGGATATCAATGTTTTTTTAGCGCAGCGCGCCTTCGTCCATGCATAAACCTCTTTGGC
>JAAEMD010000176.1 GCA_024225875.1 bacterium | reverse complement strand
GCCAAAGAGGTTTATGCATGGACGAAGGCGCGCTGCGCTAAAAAAACATTGATATCCTGGCAATTTACAAAACATGACGCTAGAGAAAAACTTTTGCGCTTCTATAAGAATATCAAAAAATAATGTCACAGTGTACTAGTGTCCGGTCTTTTTTTAGCTAAGGGAAATCAAGAGCTAATTGACACGTTTTTTTTAAAAGAGAAGGGGATTTGAGTCCCAGGACATCGAAAAAAGAGATTTTTTCAAAAAGTGCTTCATTAATAATTCTGGTTAACTTCAAAAGGCTGTATCTAAATCGTGACTGATGCTTGATATACCAAATGAGTAGATAAGCAATCATAGCAATCCAAATTTGAGTAAACACCGCATTTTTTGAAGTGCCAATAAACGATTTAATCTTTAAATTTTGTTTAATCCATTTGAAAAAGAGCTCTATCTGCCAGCGTTGTTTGTAAATCAAAGCAATAGTTTCCGACTCAAAATCAATAATATTCGTAATAAAGCGATAAATCATTCCTGTTTCAGGGCATTTGAACGTCACTAATCTCAACGGATCCGGATATTTTGGTTTCAAACTTTCCTGGGGCTTATGACGCCAGGGAACAATGATATCTTCATCTGAAATAACATCACTTTCAGGATCAATATTATGCTGTCCGATCACCGAATAACTCATGTCACTTTTAGCTCTGGCAACAAATTTTGCACCCCTGGCATTGATGTCTGCATACCATTTAAAATCGTGGTAAGCCCTATCGAACACATATATGCTGTCCGATCTAATAGTAAAAGCCTTTGCCACCTTGCCGTCATTAACATTTCCATCTGTAAGAATAATGGCATCTGGCAAATATGATTCATTGGCAAACAATACATGAAGTTTAATTGCACCTTTTGCTGTTCTATATTTTGCCCAGGGAAAAAGGCTATGACATAAATTAATAACCGTTGCATCCATGCTTTTGATAGGATTATTGAACTTAAACGTTCCTTGAGCCAATTTTTGACATTTGGCTAATAGCTCATAAAATAAACTTTCATAAATATGATAATTACGCTTATTGTTAGCATCTGAAAAAGTTGAGCGTTTTATTGGGCTAGACCCAAGGTGATAGAGTTTGTTTCGATGGGTTTCTAATCCTGTTTCGATCCCACGTATAGTATCTAAATGTCTTATTTGCCCATATAAAATAGCTGTGAATTGATTCCAGCAACTCAGCTTATGAGATTTAAAGTCTCCCTTGTATCGGTTTACAAAAGTGTCAAATTTATATCGCGGTATTAAATCTAGTAGTTGACGAAATATGGTTGGATAATGTTTCATTGTTTTGGCCTCCTGGTTTTTAGTTTTTCAGCAAAACTATTCTACACCGGAGGATTTTTTTATTTCTATATTTTAATCCTTAAAATTTTATCTCCAATTTTATTTTTGAAGCTAAGCTTTGCCTGGCTCTTCAAAAAAGACCGGACACTAGTGTATATTTTCTAAATATCTATTTATAGATTATCAGCAGTTTTGCGGAGGGTTTATTGATGCAGGAACTAGAAGGTTTATATAAACAAATAATAGAAAATATTGGTGAGGATATAAATAGAGAGGGTCTGGTACGTACACCTGCCAGAGCAGCAGAAGCGGTAAAGTTTTTAACCCGTGGGTATGAGGAGAATATTGAAAATGTATTAAATGGTGCTGTTTTTGATTCTGATATGGACGAAATGGTAATAGTACAGGATATAGAGCTGTATTCGTTATGTGAACATCATTTTCTGCCTTTTTTCGGGAAGTGTCATGTAGCATATATCCCTAAAGGAAAAATAATTGGTTTATCAAAAATTGCCAGGATGGTTGATGTTTTTGCACGAAGGCTGCAGGTACAGGAAAACCTGACTATGCAGATAGCAAATGCAGTTTTAAGTAAAACCGGGGCAGAAGGCGTGGGAGTTGTCATAGAGGCAAGGCATCTGTGTACAATGATGAGAGGTGTCCAGAAACAGAACTCAATGATGAAGACGTCCTGTATGCTGGGATCTTTTCGTGATGATCAGGCGACAAGGGCAGAGTTTTTAAGTTTGATAAGGAATTAGGGTGTTTTTAGAATTATGCTGGCAATAAATAGAAAATTTAATTTTGCTGCAGCACACAGGTGTACAAATAATTTATGGTCGTTAGAAAAAAATAATAACTATTATGGTTATGGTGGTGGTGATGAGCCTGGTCATGGCCATAATTTTGAGGTCTACTTTGTTTTTGAGGGACCTATAGATAATAACACAGGTATGATTATGGAGTTAGCCAGTCTAAAAAAAGTTATCCAGAAACAAATAATCAGTCACTATGATCACCATTATTTAAATAAAGATATTGCTTACTTTGAAAAACATGTGCCTGCAACAGAAAATATTGCACATCATATGTTTTATGAGGCAGATAATATTTATTCTGGTGCAAATATATCTGCAGCAGCCTGTCATGTGAGAGAGTCAGCAGAAAAAGAAGCTACCTGCTATTCTGATGGACGAATTGAAAGCCATTACTGGTTTTCTTTGCATATTCCACAGATAATGAGTTTTCTATCCATAAAAATCAGGTTTACATTTGAAACAACATCATTTGATGAAGGCCTGGGTATAGTTATACCTGATCATATTGTTCAGAAATCTATATCTGAACTCAGAGAAAGACTTTATTCTTTTATCTCAGCTAAAGATACTCTGGATGTTTTATTTTTAATTGAATACTGTTGGGATAAAGTCTCAAAAGAGCTGCCATTAAAGAGAATTAAACTGGTGTCAGATGACTATATTTTGGAATCTTCCGGTCCTGGTAAATACGGAGTGGGTATTAAAGATGCTTTTTTTGCTGCCCATAAATTGAGCAGCCCAAATTTATCTTATGAACAGAACAGGTTGAAATACGGGCCCTGTCATCGTTTTCATGGCCATGAATTTAGAATTGAATGTTCTGTCAGTATTGAGGCAGAACAGGTTGATAATAAGATGATTTTTAATGAATTATCAAGTAAGTTTAAGGAATTTATTAAAGGGTGGCAGTATATAAATTTGAGCGACCTTTCTTTTTTTAAACAGCACCCCAGTACAGGTGAATATCTTATTCAAATACTTTATGACGAAGCTGACAAAGTTTTTGATGAGAGTATATATCGTTTACGTTTATGGGAAACTCCAAATAATAAGTTTACCATAAGAAAAAAGAGCAGTGATAAAGGAAGTATTTAATGGGTAAAATATATATTCGAAATCTTGAACTCGCCTGTATTATAGGCTGTAAACCAGAGGAACGTTTAAAAAAAAGGACTGTGAATATAAATATTGAACTTGTTACTGATTTGAGTAAACCAGCCAGAACTGACAGGATTGAAGATGCTGTTGACTATCAAAGGGTGGCAGACCTGGTTGAACAGCTGGTTTCTGGCACTGAATTTAATTTATTAGAGCGGTTAACAGAAGATATATGTAATAAGATATTAAATGAATTTGATGTCAGCAGTGTCAGGGTTTGTACAGGTAAGCCAGGTGCGCTGAAACAAAAATGCTCTGTTGCTGTTGAGATGGAACGCTCAAAAAAGACAGTTTAGTAAGCAGTATTGAGTTTGACTAAGGGTTTTAACTGTACTTGTTTTGTAAATATTTTTTCAGGTCAGGCTTCTCCAGCCTCAGGATCGGGAAGCGATTGTAAAGCGACTCTGCAAACTGGTAATCAAGGTGTGCAGTGCTTTTTGGATGTGATCCGAAAATTTTATCCCACATATCCCAGCGTTCCATACAAAGATGTATCATTATTTTTTCATTAGCTGAATATTTCTTTATGTTTTTGATAAGTTGTTTATACATTTTAATTCTTACAGGTTTTATGTAACGCATTTTATTATCATTACCGATTACCATTTCTTCAGTGGTAATTTTTGATTCAGGGTAATTTGATTCTATTTTTTTTTTCATTTCAGGATTGAAACGTAGACTTCCTATAGAGATCCAGGTTATTTTTTCTACAGGAACAGTTTCAAAGATCTGCTTAATAAGATGCGCATAATCTGTTTCCCAGTTACTGTAATAGATAACAGGATCGAAATGCAGGCTGATAAGATATCCGGCCTTAAAGGCTTTTGTTATTGCATTTAACCTGTTTTGTAATGAGGCTGTTTTTTTTTCTTCTTTTGATATGACGATCTGTGGATTTAATGACCAGGAAAGGACAGTTCTATTATTATGTGAAAGTTTAAGCAGGGTATCTACCAGGCTGGATTTTGTTCTCAGATCAAGTAATACATTAGGCAGTCTGGAAAAAGCTGTAATAAGCTCTTTTGCCTGCTGGGTATAAGGTTCAGTCGCCAGGCTGTCACCCAGCTCCCAGGTTCCTGTTCTAAAAAAGCGCCATGGTTGAGAATTTATTTTATCTTTTACTTCTTTTATTATTGATTTAGTGTCGGCTATAACTGATAGACTGTTATTGTTAAGGTAGTTTTGAAGGAAGCAGTAAGTACAGCTGTACGGGCAATTGCTTACTGTGTGTAATACATGTGCTGCACAGCATATATACTCTTTGTTTATTGAGGCACAAAGGTCCATTACAGACCCCCTTTTAGAGGTTAGTGTAAGATGATTCTTGCCTCTGGTATGATGAGTTTTTTTTAGTATATTGTTTTTTATTTCTACATTTTTCAAGCTTTTTATGACTTTTCTGGCGATACTGGTATCTGAAATACTTTCTTCTATGTTTACGGATTCAAAGTTCATTTTATTTTCTACAGTTTTTCAAATATTTTTTTGATATTGCTTTTAACCGACGGGCTCTGTAATTTTTGCAGGCTGATACCCCAGTCTGTGATGCTGTTTATTTTTATTGAGAAATTCAACTCCTGTTTTTCCAGTGTATGATCCCATTTACAGTCTATATTCCCAGGCAGGTTCATTGCTTTTTTCAGGGTTCTTATTTTATTGTTATATTCGGTCAGTACTGGAAACCTTATTTGATTTAAAAGGTTTTTGAACAGCACTGTTTTTTCGTTTGCAGAGCAGTTTTTACTTATTATTTTTTTTAGCTCTGGTTTGTTTTGGAATGATTCAAGCGAAAGGTTTTTATTAATAAGATGATCATTGATCTTTTCTGTAAATTCCATAAAAGTTGAAGCAGATATACTTAAAATTTCTGATAAACTGTCCAGATAGTTCAGTATCTTATCAGGATAATTTTTTAGTTGTATACACTGTTTTAATGATAAATTCTTTTTATGGCAGAAGTTTAGAATGTTTTCAGGGAGATTCATTGCCATAAGACAACCTGTTATAATCCCTGTATGGCTTTCCAGTTCGAGAATATTTAGTATTTTTTCTGTTACCTGCTGCTCTGTTAACCCCAGGTTGATGGCAAAGTCAATGAACCCTGCCTTATATATAAGAGAAGAGTTAATTATGTGCTGGTTCCTGCGGGCAATAAAAATTATTATATCTAATAAATCAATATCTGGCGGCAGTATAGAACATTCCAGGTCTTTTTTACCGGTTTTTTGCAGGTGGAGCGCTTGTGAGAATCCGTTTATTACATGATATTCATCATTGTTGTTTTTCTTAACTATTACGGGCGCCTGTATTTTATTTAAGGGCAGTTGAAGCAGTTTTTGCCTGATCACTGCTTTTTTTTCTCTTCTAAACAGATATTTTGAATCAAGGATTTTTAAGCACTCTGTTTTTATTTTCGGCATGATGAACCTTCTTGATTTGTTATTTTATTTTAAAATGGGCTATATAATATAAGGAAATTAGTTTATGATGAAGTGCTTTGATTTACAACATAAAATAAATAGTTATAGAAGAATATCTGCTAAATATGCAGTATAAGTATATATATTTTGTATTAACCTGTTAAAGCGATGCTGTGATATAAGTTTTGAGATAAATTTAATATTTTAAGTTTATCCTTCTTTTTGCTCTAATGTCGCTTTAATGTGAAATTGATATGATTTTTATTTTAAATTAAATTTAATTAAAGATGGGTAAATATGAGTAAATATGAGTAATAGTCTTAGCATATTACTGGAGTTAAGTACTTTTGGGAGATTGAAATTCTCAGTTCTTAACAAAGGGAAAAATCTTTCCTTATATTCAAGGGAATTGCCGCACTCATTAAGACACCTTATAAAGGCAGCGAATAATTATGACTCGATAGAAGAAGAGCTTCGTCTTTTTCTAAATGATAGAAAAATTGAAATACCTTTTAATGTTATTACAGCAGATGGTCCGATCAATTTTGAGTGGGATCCTGATTTTAAGTTAACTGCAAAGACAGAGTTTCAGGTGTATGAAGGTCAGGTAAGGGTTTACAGGGTATGCTTTTATAACAATAAAGTATTACGTTATTTTTACCCTGTTGGTAAGAGCTTTATTGCTGATCCTGTTAGTAGAAAACTCGGGGTACTGGATGTTAAACAGAATAATGGCTGGGAGATCTGGAATAAAATCAATGAACTAAACAGCAATAAAATAAAGCCGGTCCCTAAGAAGAAAAAACATATAAGTACTCACTATTATTCAGTTATTGAAGCTGTAAATCAGCCTCTTGAAATTTCTTTTGCTGGATTCAGCAGTTATTTAAGTCAACTGAATTTTGACTGTGATTTTACTTTTCTGCCGGAACTTTCTTTTAGCCGTGATGTTGTTGTGGGCAATATTTCTGAGAAACTTGATATAGACTTCGGTATTTCTGTTTTAAAGGATATTGATCCGATCAAGATGATTTTAAGATTCGAATATAACTTGAATAACAGGGCCCTTGCCAGCGATAAGAGGTTGTTTGATTACTTCAGTTTCCTGCAGCTGGAAAAAGCTGGTGTTTTTATTAGAAACAGAAAAGAACTAAAGCAAACCTTAAGCAAACTTATTGGTGAAAAAAATAAAGAAAAAGCAAAAGAAATAATAAATGAATATGTGAATAATAGTGCGCTGGTTTCTTATGAGGATAAGAAAAAGTCCTTGAATTTTCTGGAAAGTTTTTTTGATTATATACAGTTTAAAAATAAAAGATTAATCCTTTTTCAAGGGAAATGGTTTCTGATTGATATTGATAGTCGTAAAGAATCTTTGATGTACAGTATTTCATTTGATCTTTTTGAAAAGATCAGACCTGTTACAAAAGAAGTTGAGGAAGTTTCTGTTGATAGTATGTTTGAAATTGAAATACTTTCAGATGACTTATTTGATAAATTATCTGTATATAAGAAATTACTGGAAGACTACGGTATAAAATTAAAACTACAGGAAAAGCAGATAGAGCTGGTAAGCTGGGATTTTTCAATTGATGCCCGCTCTAATGTTAACTGGTTTGAGCTTCATCCGAAAGTCAGGTTTAACGGTGAATTGATTGAAGATTCTGTATGGCAGAATATATTAAATAAAAAAGGTGTCAGGGAATATAATGAGCTGGTACATGTTTTAGATGAGCGGTCCCTGGATATTTTACATACACTTATGGATCTTATGCCTGTAGATAAAAAAGAAAGAAAAACGTTGAGAAAAGAAATTATTCTTTCGAGACTGCAGATTTTTGACTGGATTCACTTGAAGAAGCAGGGCGTATATATTAATTTAGCGGACAAAGACCAGGAAATGCTTGATAAACTTCTGGATTTTAAAAAAATTGAATCCAGGGATTTTCCGTCAGGTTTTAAAGGAGTTCTTCGAGACTATCAGTTACAGGGTTACTACTGGCTGTCATTTCTTTATGAGTACAAATTTGGAGCTTGTCTGGCTGATGATATGGGGCTGGGAAAAACTATTCAGACCATTGTCTTTTTAGCTGCAATAAAGGAAGGTTTATTAGACAGGGATATTTCTAAAACCCCTCATTTAATTGTTGTGCCTCCTACTATACTTTTTAACTGGCGTGTGGAAATTGATCGGTTTTACCCGGATTTTAAAGTGTCTGAATACTGTGGTTTTAACAGGAACCCGGATTTTGATGGCTATGATATAGTTCTTACTACTTATGAGATAGTAAGACGTGATATTATGCTTCTGAAAAAAAAGAGATTTTGTGTAATTGTTTTTGATGAGGTTCAGAGCGTTAAGAATATTTTTGCAGAGAGGTCTTCTGCAGTAAGACAGTTACAGTGTGATTTTAAAACAGGTTTGACAGGGACTCCTCTGGAGAATCATCTGGGAGAGTACTATTCGATTATGGATCTGCTTGTTCCGGGTTTGCTTGGCTCATATAAGGATTTTTCGCATGGCCTTAATTTATCACAGACCCGTATGAGTTCTGCCAGTGAAAATATGACAGGTGATCTTCAACGTGTAATTAAAAGGTTTGTATCCAGAACCCGGCCTTTTGTTATGAGGAGAAAGAAAGATACTATTATTACGGAACTCCCTCCTAAATTTGAATCGGATGTTTTTTTGAAGTTGTCTGATAAACAGAAGGCTTTTTATACAGCTATTGTAGATCAGGTGAAAAAAACTGTTGACCAGGCCTATTCTAATAAAAGCGCCTCTGCAGCCAGGATTATTGCACTTACGGCTATTTTAAGGTTAAGGCAAACCTGTCTTTCTCCCTCACTTATTGATCCTGATTTTAATGAGATTGCTCCTAAAATTACTTTTATTAAAGACAAACTGCTGGAGCTAAGGGAAGAGGGTCACAGCGTTCTGGTCTTTTCTCAATTCAGGACTTTTTTAAAGCTGGTAGCCGGTTATTTAGAAAAAGAAGGGCTTAACTTTTTTTATATTGACGGTAATGTGCCTGTCAGCAGGCGTAAAGATATTGTTGATAATTTTCAGAACAGTGTAGCTCCGGCAACCTTTCTTATGAGTTTAAAAACAGGAGGCTTTGGCTTGAACTTAACAAAGGCAAGCTATGTTTTTCATCTGGACCCATGGTGGAATCCAGCAATAGAAAATCAGGCTTCTGACAGGGCGCACAGGATAGGTCAGCCTTTAAAAGTATTTGTTACAAGATTACTAATGCATCATACAGTTGAAGAAAAAATGATGATGCTAAAGTCAAAAAAGAGAGAACTGTTTGAAACAGTAATAGAAAAAGGTTCAGCATTAAAGTCTGGCGAGATGTTAACCAGGGAGGACTTTGACTTTTTGTTAGGATAACAGGCTGACGTACATTAACGAAGTCATTTGAAAACTTTAAGTGTCGGATATTTTACTTTGGAACAGCTATAAGCTCTAAAATAAATTAATAACTTAGAACTTCGAACTTCCCAACTTAGAACTAAATAACTTAGAACTTAATAACTTCGAACTTAGAACTTCCCAACTTAGAACTTAATAACTTAGAACTAATTTATCAACACTATTGTGGGCCAGTTTGTAATTTTTTTTATATTTTAACTTTAACTATAAAGCATAGAGAGCTTAAATCAATAGTTGCTAACTTACTACGGCTATCGTCTTTAGCCTCCACACTTGTTTTATCATATTTATATTGCAAAATATATTTAACGTTTCCTTGACTATATGGAGCATTAATTTCCAGGTTAGCCAGTAAAAAAGGACTGGATTTAATGTTTTCCTGTGCATTAGCATATCCTAAGTATGCTAAATGACTAACTATTTGCGGATCAAGTTTATTAGAGTTAAAAGAGTAGCCAACACCAAATGATAGCGATAATAATTCGTTCAAAGGCAATTTATAAGTTCCATAAACAGGCAATAAACTATATGTTCCCATACTTAAAGTCTGGATTTTGTTTTGTCCTTTATAATACTCAGCACCAATAAAAAAATTACCTGCTTCAAACCCAAGTGAAGGACCAAACGTTGATTCCAGTTCCTTAAATGGAGCTATATAACCCATGCCAGCAAAAGGTTTAATTATAGAATTACTTGTAGTTGAGGGCGCTGTTTTTGTTAAACTGTCCAGCTGCTCTTCAGAAAAGCAATACTGCAAGCCAAAGCTAATATTGTAATTTTCATTTTTTATCTTGTTATCAAGATCTGCAATATGTCCAGCCTGTCCTTCTTTTGTATCTTCATAACGTGTCTGGTTTTGTTTGCCAGCAGCATATAAATATGTATATTGCGAACTTAAAATCCCAAACCAGTTTTTATTTATTGCATATTTAGCATAACCAGATAATAAAAAAGCATTGCCGTCAGCATTTCCTAAAGCTAATTTTGAACGCAGGATATGATCGTCTCTATCCTCAACTTTAACCGAAGGCGCCACCCCAACATTAAACCCGAAAGCAAGCTTGCCAAATGTTTGAGCATAGGAAAAATCAATAAAAGGAATACTATATTTTGCTTCATAGGTTAAAGCTTTCCCTGAGTTAAATATATGTTCTCTTTCTGGTTCTCGTGGAAACCATTGCTCTAAATTAGAAATGTTAATGTCATAGCGCTTATAAAGATAACCCAGCCCAAACCAGAATATCTGTTTATTATTGTCAGGGCAATTAATTTCCCTGATTTTATATTTTAGCTTGAAATCATATTGAAAAAGGTTTAAAGCTGTTGTACTTTCGGAATATATATCGGGTTTTTCATAATCAGCTTTTAACCAGTCTGAATCCTGCATTGTTCCTGCCCCCCTTGAAATGCTTTTTATGGCAGATATACCCAGGCTGAATTTTTCTAAAAAAGGAATTATAACCTGTCCTTCCATAATGTAGACATTTAAAGGAAATTTCAAATCACTAACCGGAAAATGAAAAACGGTTTGCCCATTTTTATTATCTAAAAAACCACCTATTTGGTAGGTGGTAGAACCTCTATAAACACCGCCCTTAAGATCGTAAGATAACGATGCCATTAAGTTGGTTGTTAAAACTAAATTTAAAATTAGTATCTTCAAAATAAATACTATACTTTTCACTTTACCTCTCTTTTTACAGGTTGTTATTATTTATGCATATCGGTTATCTATACCGAACCATATTTACTTTACCAGAATATTGATATTTGGTATATTTTAATTCTCGGTAGAGTTGGCGTATAAGCTTATCCCAGATTTGTCATTTATAACCCAAAAAACTTAAAAAACCTATAAAAAGCACAGCGAAAACCAATAATTTAAGCACAGAAATAATTTCCAGGGCCGCTG
>JAAEMD010000175.1 GCA_024225875.1 bacterium | reverse complement strand
TAAAGGTCGTGGGAAGCTTGGCGGGCAGCCAGGAAAAATTTGTGTTCCCATCAAAGATATTTGGGTCTTTCCTCTTGATAAAAAGTTTAGAGTTTTGCTTAAATCAACTCATGAATGACTAACCCGAATATTTACAAATTTAGAAAAAAATAAATAATTAAAATGGTATGTTAATGTTTAGGATAAGATTAAGGATAGTGTTTAATGATTGAATCAGGATTAGATTGTATATTGCAGGATTTTATTAATAATGGAGCAACTCTGACTAGTAATGCTTCATTAGAAGAGAGAAGAACTGGATATATACAATCAAAAGACTTAGCTGGTGAAGATATACATATAAAAGAAATAATAGATGGAAAAATTGATCAAAGACATATTAGATTTTACAAAAACAGTGAAAACGTAAAAATACCATTATTAATCTACTTTCATGGTGGCTGCTTTATAAGTGGTGGAATAGAAACACATGATAAACAAATGAGAATTATAGCGAGTGAAACTGAAATAAAAATTGCTTTACCTGAATATAGATTGGCACCAGAGAATAAATTTCCAGCTGCACATGATGATTGTTTAAATATAACAAAATTACTAATAGAGAATGCAACAAAATATGGAATTGATGAAAATAGAATTATTTTAGCAGGAGATAGTGCAGGTGGGAATTTAGCTCTATCTGTTGCTTTGTCTTTAGAAAAGAAATATAAGGAAAAATTAAAAAAACTAATATTAATTTACCCTATGTTAGACCCAAAAGTAACATTTGATAGTATGAGAACAAATGGAACAGATTATATAATGACCGCAGATGCTTTTACTAGCGGATATGATATGTATTTAGATGATATAATGGATAGTGAAAACGAAAGAATTAATTTATTAAATCGTAATGATTATGCTGGACTTCCTGAAACACACATCATAACTGCTGACTTAGATCCTTTAAGGGATGAAGGTGAAGCTCTATATAAGAAATTAAGAAAAAATGGAGTTGATGCATATTGTACACGATATTTTGGAACTATTCATGGATTTTTCCAGCTTTCAAAAATATCTCAATCTGCAAAAAAAGTTTTATTGGAAATAGTGGGAATAATAAAGGGAACATAACAAAAAGTTGGAGCAGATTTTTCTTTTGTCATGTAAATTGCTTACGCAATTTACATGACAACCCTTCGGGCAAGAAAAACAGCTCAACTGAGGAGTGATGTCAGAAAATCGATATCTAAAATATCCAGCCCTGTTTTTCTAAGAATATCGAGAGTCAAACATAACTTCCATGAGAAGGCCTATTGTCAAGAGTTAATTTGTTCAATCCAACAAGTCTCGACCATCACGCTTCCATCCGCACTCTTTTGTGGAGCAGCCATTTGCCCCGGTGTATGTTAATATCCGTTGGCAGGAGCTGCTATCTTGCACTCGCAATCTTTTATTGTCAGCGGCGACTGACTGTTGCTTGTAAGTTTTCGCAGTCTCCTGGATGAGACGTTGGACCTTATCT
>JAAEMD010000174.1 GCA_024225875.1 bacterium | reverse complement strand
CAACATCGGATATTCCATGGGTCACTACATTCGCCCGAAACCCAAGAAATCGCAACTCCTTTACGCCTGAAAATTTGAAGGGTTATCTAGATTTAGTGGATTTTATACTGCTTTTTTAGTGGGTTTTGGCGAACTTGGGTTTAAGCTCAGCTTGAAATAAATATTCTTTAGTTTTAAGTTGGATTAATTTTTTGTTATTGACTTCTTCTGCGCCTTTGTTGGTAGAAGTAAGATACATATGTCCGTTATCTTTTTGCGCACAGTTTGAATTTACTTGTTTATTAAGACACATTAACTGTGCTTCATTTACAGAATTATTGCGAATAGCATTTAAGAGTTCTATGAATTCAAGATCACTTTGCCTGTATATCTTTTCTAATTCAATAAAATTAAGTTTAAAACTCCCATTTTTTATCACACTGGCTGAAAAGAAATAAGGGCTTTCATAAAGTGTATTAAAAGCTTCTTTTTCCTGGCTGATAACAACAGGCGATAATTGATAAAGATCGCCGATAAAAATTATTTGTATTCCGCCAAAAGGTTTTCTTTTTTTGAGAACTGTTTGTAAAAAAATATCAATGCATTCCAAAAGATCAGCTCTAACCATAGAAATTTCATCAATTACAATGGTTTTTATTTTTTTGTAAAAATCATTATTTTTAATTTTATAAGCAGATTTTTTGGCTTTTTCAGGTGTGATGGCAGGCGTAAATCTAAAAAAAGAATGAATAGTTTCGCCTTGAACATTTAAGGCAGCTACACCGGTTGGTGCTAAAACAACTAAGTTCTTTTTTGTATTTTTTCTAAAATAAGTAAGTAAAGTTGATTTACCTGTCCCTGCTTTTCCGGTAATAAATATATTTTCATTAGTTTTTTCTAAAAGATAAAGCGCTTTTTGGAATTGCTCATTAAGTTCAATTTTAGATGTATTTTTTTCAAGTGTAATTAGTTCTTCGAAATTCTTCTTCATGTTAAAATTATTATACCAATTTTGTATTTAAACTAAAATTACTCAAATGACAGGTTCTAATTATGATTAAGTTAAATTATAGATTAAGACTAGCTAACATTGAAGATATTCCTGTTTTAGTTAAACATCATCGTTTGATGTTTGAAGAGATTAATGAGCTGGAAAACAATACAGCCTCTTTTATATACTCTGATCTGGATAAATCATATACTGAGAAATTGAAAGCTCAACTTCCCAATGGTTTATGTAGAGCATATGTAATTGAGTATAAAAATAAAGTTGTTGCTAGCGGAGCAGTAACTATTGCTGAATATGTTCCGATTCCAGAAGACACTAATACTAAAATAGCTCGTATTCATAGTGTTTATACTGACAAAGAACATAGAAGAAAAGGACTGGCTAAACAAATAATGGAAGCCTTGATTTCTATATGTAAAGAACCAGGAATTAGGCGAATAAGATTAGTTTATAGTAATGAAGCTCAGCAATTATATGAAAAACTCGGCTTTAAACCTATGACTAATTCTCTTGAGCTTTTTATTAAAGAAGATGTTGAAGTTGATAAAATAATAATTCAAAAAGCCACACTGGAAAATGCTCAAGAAATTTTATCCTTACAAAAATCAGCCTATCAAACTGAAGCGCAAAGATATAATAATTTCTGTATTGAACCTTTAAAACAAACTTTAGAAGAAATGAAACAGGATATTCAAGAACAAATAGTTCTTAAAGCTGTAATTGATAATAAAATTATTGGATCAGTCCGTGCTTATCAAAAAGAAAATGACGTTTGTTATATAGGCAGATTGGTTGTTCACCAGGATTATAGAAGAAAAGGTATTGCAAAAAAATTAATGAGAGAGATTGAAACTATGTTTCCTAAAGTAAAATCATTTTCATTATTTACAGGATGGAAAAGCAGGGAAAACATTAATCTTTATATGAGCTTAGGCTACTATCCAACTAGAATTGAAGCGTATGATGAAAAGGATAAGATGGTTTTTATGGAGAAGATAATAAAATGAAAAATATTAAGCAAGAAGATTTAGGATTGATTTTCAAGCCAAGACCACTAGGAGTCTGTCGTTCTTAAGCAGAGATGATAAAATATAAGGAAGAAGAAATAAGTCAGCGAGGTAAAAAATGACAAGATTTAAAACCGCCGATAGAAATACACCTTATTTGTTTCCACCAACGATAGAAGAGTGGATTTCCGAAGATCATTTAGCACGATTCATAGTAGAAATTGTTGAGCAACTTGATTTAACCCAGGTTTGTCATT
>JAAEMD010000173.1 GCA_024225875.1 bacterium | reverse complement strand
CTTTTCACTCTTATTCATCCATTGCTGTTGAATTGAAAATATTGAGGCCGTACTTTTATTGCCGCTGCTTATATTATCTTTATATATATTGCTCTCATATTCATTGTAATCATTGATGATTAAGGGCTCCTGATTTTTTCTCAAAGATATAAGCTTATTCATTACTATCTCCCTGTTAATACTTTATTTTTATCTATCAAAACTTATTTTAAACCAGATAAGTTATTCATCAAGCACAGTAAACATATTTAGCAGCTGTCCAGCCTGACTGAACTGCTCTTTGAGTTTACCCAGTTCATTTTCAGCCTGAACAGGCATAACTATATTCTCCTGGAAACTATAAATTTGTGTATGATGAAATTAGTGCTCTGATGTTGAAATTTTATAATGCTTTAAAACGAAGTTATATCTTATAATATCCAACCCCCATCTTTTATCTTTTATTCAGATTCCGGTCATAAACCGGTATTTATATTAACGTAATATAGTAGCATTTTCTTATTTTATATCAAGGCTTTTCAAAGAATATTATAAACTGGCCCACAATAGTGTTGATGGGAAATGAGGCTGAAATAGTACAAAAATTTATTATATATATAATATGACGTTTATATATCAGATCTTTATCAACACTATTGTGGGCCAGTTTGAAACTCTTATCCAGACTTCCTATCTTATCTGGAGTTTTTTTCCTCTATCCCCATAACTTTCATTATGTAGCTTGAGTTTCGCATATTACGAAATACTGGTTCTTTTTTACTACAGTTACTAACTATCAGCAGCATGTCAGCTATTTTAATATCGTGAGGAGCATAAAGATAAGCTCTCTCCATATTGCTCATAGTTAACCGGGATCTATGTGTTCTAGCCTTAGAGTATCTATTATTCTTAATAAGACTATTATAAAAAGTGTCCAATTTGAAAGTGTCTCTTTCACATTCACCTGCACTTTGGAAGGTCAGTTTAAAATTAACAGGACTATAACTCCAAATGAGGATTTGTTCACACTTTAACCTGGGATTAGATATTGAAGTATTATAAAAATAAAACTGGTTTATATTGTCATTAATCTGTTTTATAAAACTCTTAGTATTGAATTTATTGTCAAGCAATTCAATGTCAGTTACAGGATGTGTATTCATAAATTTATCTCCAAAGAGTTTTAGAGTATCTGGCAGATATTTTTGAAGACTAAATGTACTGAACATGCTCATAATACTACTGATCATTTGAGTGTAATTAGATTGATATTCTGGAGCTCGATCTATAAAAAGGTAATTTAAAGAGAGGAGAGCTGTCAAACTTAATTTAAGGCTTTGACTAGTACTGGCAGTTTCTATTTCTTGATTAAATAAATCATGGGGCTGTTGCAAAATAGACTGATTTTCAAAACCGGTGTTTTGTGAAATGTCTTTGGACGATTCATTAGCATTGATATTGCCGCTAACGGGCATTTTAAGCCCCTGTTTTTCTAAACCATTTTTTTCGGTTTTTGAAGAAGGTAGTTTTGCAAAAGCGCCATAATCATAACTTTTATTACTGTTTTTTGAATTGGACATATTTTCTAAATAAGTAATAAAGCGACAATATACTGGATAAATTTTCATTGTGTCATTAAGAAAGCGCGCCAAATTCAATTTTAACCGGATCTTAAAAATTATTTCCGGATCTTTAAACTCAAAATAAAATGACAATGATTTTTCTTTGCTCAGGTCGCCCTGATTGAATACTTGATTAAAGTTATCAGACCAGGTCTGAAGATCTTTATTCATAGCATCCGCTATCTTTGCTAATGAAAAATACAAATATGTCGATAGCACCGTTATAATGTCATCAGGAAGATTGACGTCATTTCCCTCGCTTTTGTCGTTAAAATAGTGAACATAGCCGCTGACCAGTGACCTGCACCTGGCAAGGTTATATTCATATGAATCTTTAACTGAAAATATTGAGGCCGTACTTTTATTGCCGCTGCTTATATTATCTTTATATATATTGCTCTCATATTCATTGTAGTCATTGATGATTAATGGCCCCTGATTTTTTCTCAAAGATATAAGCTTATTCATTACTATCTCCCTGTTAATACTTTATTTTTATCTATCAAAACTTATTTTAAACCAGATAAGTTATT
>JAAEMD010000172.1 GCA_024225875.1 bacterium | reverse complement strand
ATATGAGAAAATTCAGAAATACAATAATATATATTACTTTAATTATTTTATCAGGATCTCTTATTATCAAAGGCAGTAAAGACTACATGAAAAAAAATGACCTCAGAAAATCGCTTACACCTTTAGAATATTATGTCACACAAGAATGTGGTACCGAACCTGCATTTAATAATAAATACTGGAATAATAAAAAACCGGGCATTTATGTTGATGTTGTATCTAAAGAGGCTTTATTCAGTTCAGTGGATAAATTCAAATCAGGAACAGGATGGCCGGGCTTTTCCAGATCAATACATCCAGACAACATCTATTATAAAAAAGACTTAAGTCATAATATGAGTCGAACTGAAGTTAAAAGTAAAAATGCAGACTCTCATTTAGGTCATCTTTTTAAAGACGGCCCTGAGCCAGGTGGCCTGAGATATTGTATTAATTCTGCTGCACTTGATTTTATTCCTGTAGACCAGTTGATAGAAAAAGGGTATAGCCAGTACTTATTTTTATTCCCTGATTTCCTGGAAAAAACAGGCTGGAAAACTGCAGCTTTTGGTGCCGGATGCTTTTGGGGTACCGAAGCATACTTTAGTCGTATCGAAGGGGTAAAAGAAGTTATTGCAGGATATATGGGCGGATCAGTTCCTGGCCCTGACTATCAAACAGTTCTAAAAGGTAATACAGGACATATTGAGACAGCGCTACTAATATATGACAGTGAAAAAGTCTCGTATGATATATTACTTAAGCATTTCTGGAGGATTCATAACCCCATGCTTGTTAATCAACAGGGAAATGACTATGGAACTCAGTACCAGGCAGTAATCTTCTATTATGATAATTACCAGAAAAAACTGGCTTTATCATCAAAATTAAATACAGCTAAAAAATATAATAAAACTGTCGCAACTCTAATAAAAGAGGCCGATATTTTTTATCCTGCTGAACTATATCATCAGGACTACTTAAAGAAAAACCCTGACGGTTACTGCCATATAAATCTTCAATTACTTAAGCAACCCTTAGAATGAACTGTAGTTCAAACAGCTTCATAAAACAAAACAGCTCGTTAATATTAATAAGAAACTACAGGTTTGTTATAATAAGTTATTATGAAACAAGAAGAATTAGTTAAAATATTCAAAAGCCTGAAAGCTATTTTAAAAAAATATGAAGGCAGCCTTAAACCCAAATTTGATCTGGATTCCAAATATGATCTCTGGTCCTTTAAAGATATAGAAATTGAAGGTAGAAAAAGAAAAGAAGTTTATCCCGACTTCGTCGGTTTAGAGCCGATTTAAGCACAAAAACACAAGATTGTGGGCACTACATTTTTCAGGAATAAAAAGAGATGGTTTAAGCTTAAGGACTAATAATTTTAGGGGTT
>JAAEMD010000171.1 GCA_024225875.1 bacterium | reverse complement strand
AGATCAATGTCAAGAAAAAAATCTATTTATTTTCAATATTTTCAGTTAATTACAATTGATACCAAAGTATTCTGACTCTTTCTTCTGTTTTTAATGTAATAGTTTGTAAAAGTTTGTAAAATCCAAGGTTTTGAGATGTAGTGTAATAAGTTAAGTTAATTAAGTTAATATTTAAATCTTTACAAAAATTCCTGGTTGTGCAATATGGTTCAAGGCTGTAATCAGTTTCCAGATAATTAATTTCACAAGGCGCCGGGGTGAAGGCGTATAATAATACTCCGATGCCCCGGGAACGCAGTGAAATTAATTATCTGGAAATCTGTATAATACCTGAATCATTTGGAAGCAATTATGTCTGAAAGATTTGCGGAACAACAATCCTGAAATAGGGAGAAACTTAAATGTCTCAAAGAAAAATAATCTTAACCCTGTCTGCTTTCATTCTTATCAGCATATTTTACTACCAGGTATCGGCTGAAGAAGTCACTATTGACAGTGACTTGCTTCAAAGAGTTATGCTTTTTACTTGGGACTGAACTATAAACTGCCTTTTAAGCAACTGAAATATCCCATATTAGGACTGGAATACAATTACGGTTCTGAATACCGGATGCCTTTGACAGTTGCAGGAGAGCATTTAAACAAACTCACAGTTAACGGCAGTGCCTGTGAGTTTTATTATATTCAGCCTCTTCATGAAAAACATATGTTTTGCAGGGCTGGTATTATTTACATGGACTATGATCATATTATTGATTATTACGGCTCATCAGATACAACTGACATGTCTGTTTTTAACACATATTTTTTAGTAGATGTAAGGTTCTGACAGTTCCCCTGTGAAAATACGGAGTGCGGAAATTATTTTGTACAGATAACATTTTTTACCAGGAGGGAAGTATGAGAACGATTTTGATTTTTGTTGTATTTTTTGTGGCTGTCGGACTATTTCTCTGCCAGCCGGATTCTTACAGCGGCCAGGACGGAGAGACGCTTTTTAATACAAAATGCTGCAAATGCCACAAAAAAGACGGCACAGCACCGCTTTTCGGGCCTGTTAAATATGCATCAAGCCAGTGGGAAAGATTTTTTACCAGGAATAAACATAAAAGAAAAAAGGATATCAGCAACGAAGTATCTGCAGAAGAAGTGGCCACAATAAAAAAGTATTTAATTGACCATGCGGCTGACTCTGATCGTCCTATTGCTGCCGGTATGAGATAAATGAAAGGATGAAATAAGATGATAAGAAATATTATAGGAGTTGAAAATATTAATATAGCTGTTTCTCATATGGACAAAGTAACACAGCAGAACGCTGGGAGGGCGGAGAATCTGAAAGCAGCTATGAGCATATTTAAAACAAACAAATACAGAAGGTTAGCATAAATAACTGCAAGATTTTATTCCCTGTAGAACGATTTTGCAAATCGTTCTGATATGATTTGCAGAGCGTTCTGAACGATTTACAAAATCGTTCTACATGGATGAGCGGGCGCAATCCCTGTATATTTCACAAGAGAGAAGTGAGAAGTGAGAAATGAGAAATGAGATTGGAAAATTTCTCACTTCACCTCTCACCTCTCACTTCCAACGGGAGGTATTTTATGAATGTTAAGCAGTTTAAGTATTCAGCAGATAATTT
>JAAEMD010000170.1 GCA_024225875.1 bacterium | reverse complement strand
TTTTCTTATTAATTACAACAAAAAAAGTACCGACTATATGAAACATTGCAATAAAAAATGTTGATATCAACACTGGACTGGCTATCTTATAAGAAGGTTGGTATTTCAACAGATAATACTTAAATAAATAGAACATCCCTTCTTTAGCAAAAAAGATCAAGAATATATTTATTATTATAAAGAAAACTGAAAATTGAAAATAACCATAAATAATATGATTGATATTCTTTGTTTTAGCATAATACTCTCTGGAATATTGAGTTAATAGTGAAACTGCTTTTATAACACCAATTAATAAAAAACCACTCAGCGTCATAATAATAGAGTAATATCCAAGCTGCTTAATATTAATACACTTGATTATAAACCAGCGGTCTATACTCTGAAACACAGTAAACAATGCACCTATAACTATCATAGGAAACCCTAAAACCAGCATCTCTTTTACCATTTTCGGTCTGAATATTTTACTGAATTTAGGCCTGACAACAAACCATCCATATATATCAACAAAAATATAGCCAATCAATAGTGAAATAAAAAAGCCTTTTAATTGATATAAATACGTTAAAACAATAGTAAGTAATGCTCTGATAATATAACCAGCACCAGTTATATTTCCAACTTTTTTATACTGATAATCAAATCTGGCATGTCCTACTGTAAAATTAAAAAACTGATATAAAAAGGAAATAGCAATATTGACCATAATCCCCAGCCATAAAATATTTTCCAGTTTCTTAAAATAGTACAGATAGCTGCAAAGTAATATTGAGGCAATCAGTAGAATCCCGTTTACAAAAATATATGCTGTGCTGAAAAAGGCATTAATAACTGGAGTACTTTTATTGTTAGCCTTAAGGGCATATACCTTTAATCCCATACCATCGAAAACACCCATTTGAAGTAAAGATGAATACATAAGTATCAAGGCTACTGCACCCGCAATACCAAGCTTTTCCGGCCCCAGGATCTTAGCCGTTACCATGCCCGTTAAAAACCGCATAACAATATTAATCAGTTCTGGTACAGCAAAAAAAAACAGATTATTCAGAAACATTATTACAGCTTAATTTTTTTATTTTTTCCACCATAAAAAACAATAAAGATCTTTTGGCGTAATATATTTTTTCTGGCAATTTCTTTCTTTCTAAGATAGAATTTACAATATTATTACCAAATGTTATATCTACATTATCAGTTACTCTTTTCTTTTTAAGCACTATATTTTCAAACCCTCTAGCGTTAAATTTCAAGCTGCGTCTAATCAGAGTGAAGAAATATCTTAATCCTGCGGCTTCATTTATAGTCAACATTGGATGCCTTAAAAGATCAATCAAAATTGAGATCATATATATATTAAATAAAAACAACTCCCTGATTGAATAAATGTTATTTAATTCATTAATATGACCTGTCTTAATAAGGGTTACATAGAGTCTGCTGCTTAAAATATTTTTCTCAAAAAAAAGTTTCAATTCTTGATCTACATTATTTTCAAAAAATTTTGATAATGTATTAATTCTATGCATCGAGAAATTGCTTTGACAATCCCGGGCTTTAGTAATTTCATCATTAAAATACATTTTAGAATAATTAACATATTTAAATATAAAATCTGCTTTCTGTCTTGGACGATAATCAAATCTGGTAATTCCCTTAATTTCTGTACTAATACCAACTCTAACATTCAACGCTTTCATTCTCGAAGCAATCGTATAATTAATAAATCTATCAGGTAAAGTAGTAAAATAAACAGCTTTTTCATTAAATAAACCACGCAAAAGACCTGTTCTATATAAAAAATAATTAGAATCTGTCAAACAATGATATTCCAGATAACTAAAATTATACTTATTTAATATATAAATTTTTTTTTCTTCTTCAAAAAATGAATATATATCTTTATTCAAATCAATAATTAATGGACTATATCCCATAACATCCAGATTCTTATCTTCAATATTCAATAGACATTTTTCAACAAGATCAAAAAACATAACATTATCATCATCTAATCTTACAAAGTATTCTCCTTTTACATGCGAAAATGCTTTATTCCAGTTATCTGTCATTGTTAAATCATGATCAACTCTATAATATTCTAATCTTTTATCCTTTATCCTGCTTAAAATATATTCTTCAGAGTCATCTATAGAATTATTATCATGTACAATTACCTGAATATTTTCATATGACTGATTCAAAGCTGATTTTACTGCAGAATATAAGAATTCTTTCTTGTTTCTTGTTGGTATAATAATGGAAACTAAGCAACTTTTTTTTATCATACTTTATTCCCAGATAACAGTTTTATTATTTAATTCTTTTAATTGCCCCCTGACCTCATCCTGATAATTACCTGCCTTTAAGATAACTGCTATTTTTTCTTTATCAGCTATAGTTTCCGGTTTGTCAACGAATAAAGATGTTCCGTATAATCTTTTGCCTGTTTTATTCGGTGAATTATCAAGGATTGCCACTATATTATCTTTTAATAGTCCTCTATTAATAAAAAATTGCGAGAAAATATGAGCTCCAAACAAATAAACTTCTCCATCAAACCCTTTAATAAGCTTATTCAGCCTTTTTATCTCTTTCTCATAATATGAAATAAAATCAAGGTACATTTTTTTATGTTCTGCATAATAATTTTTTAAACCAGCCTCTTCTTTTCTGGTTTCTAACTTCCTGGTTGCATAAAATATGCTATGCTCTTTATAATAATTCTTTTCCAGAATCTCAAAGCCATTTTTCTCAAGAAGATAGTCAATTAAACCTTCTGTAAGAAAACATGTATGCTCAAAATTAATAGTATTAATAAACTTGCTTTTAAGATATTTATATAAATTCGGCACAGAAAATATCTGCAACGCTCCAGGCTTTACAAAAGTCCCAATATGTTCTATTAATTTTACCGGTTCATAAAAGTGTTCAAGAACATGTGAATGGACTATTGTATCAACACCATCTAAAGTGAACTTTTCATCAAAAAAACCTTTTATCACCTTAATCTTATCATTGCCTTCAAACCCAGGGATGGGCTCAACTATCGTCCATTTTGACTGATAGTTATCAGTATAGTTTTTCGCTATAAACCCATTAGCCCCCCCTATTTCCAAAACATTTAGAGGTTTATATTTTGCTATAAAATCACAAAACATTAAGTGATGATCTTTCCATACACCACCAACAGCCTCTGAATGATACTCTGAATAAACCACATCTAACGGCAATAATTTATTGAGTTGAATGATTCCTGATTCACAACAAATATCCCAGCTCATATCGGCAAACACATCTTCTTGTTCAGGAGAGCTAGTACAACCTATAAATACCGGAAAATTCTTAAATTCATAAAGAAACTCCAAGTGCTTATTTCCTGTAATTAAACTTTTATCTCTTATCTGATATTTCATTATTTATCCTTAATCAAATTAAATAACATATCTTTTCCTAAATAAAACAATAATAAACTATAAGGATAATGATGTAATGGCGCAATATTAATAAAAATCAAGGCTGTTATTATTTCAACTTTTTGCAGGTCATAGCCTTTTTTCACAACATATTCTTTAAAGTAGTTCTCACACTCAACTAATGTCTGCTTTCTTAAAAAATCGTAATCTACAATATTTAGTTTATGCTTCACATTAAAAAGTTCTTTATTGATCAATTCATGAGAAATAATCAAACCATGATTTAGTTTTGCCAGGTCATAATAGATATCACCATACCCTATTTCTCCGCCAAAATCCTGACGCCAGTCCAGTAAAGTAAAAGGCACTCTTCCTTCTTCATTAATAAGAATATTTTCAAAATGCAAATCACCATGAAACCTCGTAGAGTATCCGTCTGCAATATAATCCCAGTCTATCTTATCTAAAATATCATAAAGCTTTGGTATCTGTTGGCCATTAATAATCTCCTGAGCATCAATCTGTTCAAACCTGGAAAAGTATTGTTCAACTCTCTGGTAAGTTTTCTTCTTATAAAAACCCATACAAATATCATTGAATGTTTTCTTCTGTTTTTCATCCAGATTTTTCTTTACCCAGAAACCATCCATCCAGTCTAAAAAATATTGAAAATCAAATACTTTCGGGCAACTGGAAAATATTCTTCCTTTTACCATTTTGTAAGCGTACATACTTGAGGTACTGGCAATGATATCGGGCACATAACTGCCTAAATAGTCTACTCTTTTTACTCTATTAGCAATAAAAGCATTATCAATAGAATATTTAATTACTTTATCATTTACAAACCAGATAGCCTCTTCCTCTTTTTCTAAAATATTAGGTTCATCATCCATTTTAAAATATTCTCTGGTTTTTTGAAGGGCATCCTTATTACCGGTATCAAACCAGGTGAAATTATTATGTTTAACTTCTTTTTGGATCAGAAATCTCAAACCATAACTTTCTCCAATTTCAATTGAACCTTCTTTCCTGCCTTCATCCATTACTTTCCAGAAATCCTGATAATCTTTTATTCCGGCTAACCCTATATAAGGCTTAACATCACCTGTTGCACCTTTACTGCATATTTCTGTCACCTGTCCATTCTCAATTCTAATTGACCGATATTGTGAATTATCTTCTGCTTCCGCATAACCCATCCAGTTTGAATCAGGCACAGGAATTTTTTCTAAAACAATGGTGTCATTTGAACAAAAAACAAAAGGACATTGCAAATGCTCTTTACAGGAAAGCAGTGTATAGCCTAAACCGGAACCTTCACCATCAAACTTATCTACTTCAACAAAAATGAACTTTCTGTCCGGATACGCAATTTTCAGGTAATTTTTCACACTGTCTTTTTTATATCCTAATGCTATTACAAATTCGATATTATTATCAAATTTCTCAATTATATATGAAATGATGGGTTTATGAGCCACTGTAACAAGAGACTTATTTATATGCTTTGCAAAACCTTCTAATCGTGAACCTAGACCAGCTGTTGGTATTACTACTTTATATGTCATGTTATTTCCTCTTATATTTTTTATACTCTCTTATAATTATCTTCCAAACGAACAACATCATCCAGTTCCGGGGTTGAAGCTTCCAGATAAACAGCATCTTCAATTGCTTCCATTCTATGTATCCTGTATGGATTAAGTGTGATAAAATCATCCTGGTTAACAACCATTTCATCTAACTCTTCTTTTGTATCGCCAATATAAATTTTCAAACTTCCTTTTAATAAGTATACTGTTTCTGTTTTGTATTCGTGATACTGAATACTGCAGCAGTGTCCTTTATGCATTGTCAGTCTTTTTACAACATATTTCTCATTTTTTTCCAGCAACTCTTCTTTGCCCCATGGCTTTTCGATAACTACCATTTTCTTCTCCTTAAATCATATTAAAGATATGAATATAACGCATAATACTGTTTTTAATATTATTTTTTAAAAACCCATCCAAATCTATATTTTTCTTTATTAAATCTCCAGCTACCTTTGCCCTCATCTCCACTACCTCCGGGTTAGAGAAAATATAGTGTCCACAAATTATAGCTTTATCAAGGTCAGTTGCATCACTGCCTGATATCATCCACTTATTCCATTTGTTGGATTTAAGTGCAATATCAATAAATCTACTCATCTCTTTTTTAAAACCTTCAATTCCCAGTAAATATAATAAGGCCCTTGTTTCAACAACCCCAAATTCCGGAGCAACATTAGATGAGTGGATACCTAAAACAGGTCGCAAAGCCAAAGCTTCATTATTTAAATAATCAGTATTATGTTCTTTCAAGTAAAGACCGTATTTATTACAAATTTTCAAAGTGTCCAGCAAATGATTTAAAGACAGTTTATGATCCATATCTATCTTATTTTGAAAGATACCTGTATTTTTAGTCTCCATTACCTTTGTCCCGGTTTGTGCAACTACAAAAGTTGGTTTTTGTATTTTCTCCTTATCACAGAACTGTAATGTTTTTTGTAAAAAGTACTCAAATTTATCCAAATCCTGACCATACCCGTCCTGCTCTTCCGTACCAAGTTCGAACTCTATTTTTTTATTGTTCTTTTCAGCAACTTCATTAGAATAACTGTATAGCTCAAATAAGCGGTCCAGTATCTTATCAACAGTAAGACTTTCTCCCTGAACAGGTATGCTTGGATCAATATGAATAAAATCAAAATCTGACAGGATATCTATCTCAAAAGACTTTTTAGCGGATTTCATAGAAGCTGTAATATCCATATTCTGAGATGATTCAACAACACTCTGCCATGGCCCGCCATGATCCCTTGCCAGATAAACCTTATCTGCCCCTTGAGACTTAACATATTTACTAAATTCCTGAGTAGTAAACTTTTCTACATATCCTCCACCAAAGCAATCTGCATCAATTTGCCTGCGACTGGCAATCAATGTCATGGGTATATCATACTGTCTGGATATTTCCACACTAACATCAATACAGTTTTTGCTCATTGGTCCAACACATAATAAAGTGCGTTTTTTTTCTTGAATATAATCTTTAATTAAACTCATACTGTCCAGGCTCCACTTAATTTTATTTGTTCATCCGGTAATGTATCTGGATCATACGGTCGAAAAAATTTTTCCAGTATATGCAAACTAGCCTCTGCTACTGCTCTTTCACTGCCAATTCTTTGTGTTACATAATCTGCTTTATCTTTTGCATATTCATCAGAACCTGTAGTAGCTATAGAATATGCAACTTCTTTAAAAACATAATGATCAAAAATCCCATCCCCCATATAAATAACTTTTCCAGGATCCCATCTTTCTTTAATCCATTCTATCCTTTTTATAGTGCTAACCAGTTCCAGAGGCAGCTTCATATCTTCCACAATTCTTTTTCTGCTGATTTCAAAGCCTCTGTGATCTCCTGAAACAAACTGTATATTCAAATACGGTTTTAATAAACTCAAACCATCGTGATCATCAGGGCCAAATACCTTAAATATCTTGCCTTCAGTTGAACTGTAGATTTTACCATCTGTCATTACACCATCAACATCTAAAACAAATACATCCGGTTTTATATTCATAATACTACTCCACCAGACATTTTCTTAATATTTTTTCCATACTGCATTTACACCTGTTCTCGCTATTATATAAACTGTTCATATAGCCTTCTCTTTTTTTATCAAATTCACTTATTTTATTTTTATATGATTTCAAAAAATCGCCCTCATTTTCCAGATAATATGCTAAACCAGAATCTACTAATTTTTTATAGCAGTCAATTTTATCATAATTCATAAGTAATACCAGCTTATTCATCCAGACAGCTTCTAATACCGATGTGGAATATTTTGATATAAAAACATCACATGCTTCTAAAAAAATATAAAAATCTATATCTTTCAACACTATGGCCTGCTTATTTTCGGAATTAAGCAGCGCCAGCCTGGAAATATATCCTGTATCTGACGGATGCAACTTTATAACTGTAAAAAGGTCTTTTTGATTTTTAATTTCTTTTAACAATCTATATTCGGAATTATATTTCTGTTCTCTGGTATTTATAAAGTTTCCAGGATCAGCAGCTACAAACACCAGTTTTTCTTGTGTTATATTTACTCCAATTTTTCTTAATTCTTCATTTACTTTCGCCCTGATTTTCTTTTTATCTGATTTTTTTTGCAACTTCACAGGTGTTTTTCCCAAAAATCCTTCTGCTGCCGCAGAATTTATAACATGTTCTTCAGGAAAACCCATCTTTATCAGCTTTTCATTATACATACTAGAGCTGGTAATCACTTTGTCAGCCTCTATATAATCAGAATAATCTTCAGTTATAAAAATATCTTGAAAGAAAATAGATCTGATATTATTTTTTTTAGCCCATTGAACTGCAATATTATATATCCAGTAAAAAGTAAAGCCGGTAATAATTCCATCGACTTTCCTGTGTCGGTGTATCAATTCATATAAATCGATAATATAAAAAATCGAAAATATTCCTGCTTTCATATTGTTCAGCAAAATCGTATCAAGCAGGTACGATATTAAATCATTTTTATTATATTTCAGCTTAAGTAGCGCCATAATTTCATCTGCCCTTTTTTTATAGTCTCTTTGATCTATTGTAAAATTCATTTTCTCAAATTCAGTACCTGTAAAATCCGGATCTACCTTCGATTCCTGATAGACATAAGAAACATCAAAAGAATCATTCAAATACTTTGAAAGATTAATAAATGTTTTGTTTCTTTCTACAGTTAGACCTGTTAATAAAAAATTATGTTTATCTTTTTTAATATTAAAATAACAGTCAGAATTTAAATCAGGAAAAACTTCAGTATAGTCAGGTTTAAAAAAAAGTTTTATTTTTAAAAGTATATCCAGAACCCCGTAAACAAAAGTCAAAAAAAAGCTGTTAGAACACATCAGACCCTCAGCCTTTAAAATATTGACAATTTTATTTTCTGCCCGAAATTTAACACCCGGGTTCTGCTTCTGAAAAAATTCTATTTGATACAACCTGTTATAAAGTTCTGTTAAACAGATATGCAGTTGTCTTCTTAAAACAAAAAGCACATTGACACCTTTATAACAGAAATCTTCTTTATCATATTTTTGAAAGTAGTTATCAAGATCTTTTTTTATTTTCAGATATAGCTCTTCCGAATTTATAAGAGGTAATAAACCTGCTTCTGATAAATTTTTATCATTAGCAATTTTTCTATATAAAATACTTTTATTTTTGAAAAACCTGACAATCAATCTCTCAACAAACGTACTATAACCATCAAGCGGAAAAGAAACTGACTTGAAAAACATTACCTGCTCCCTTGATATTTTGTCCTTAACATTAAATATTTTTCCAGCCTGGAGTTCAAAACATCTCTCATATATTCTTCATTTATAAAATATTCACCTCTATATAAAGGATATATATCTGCTCCAAAACCAGCTTTAAACCTTGAAATATTCAACATTTTATCATCTGCAACTTCCTGCGAAATATTTGGATACCAGTTCCAGCCTGTTTCATAATAAGAATATCCCTTCTTTTTCAGAAATTTTATTATCTCCCAGTGTATTATGTGGCCACCTTTTTCTTTATTTACTGCCGGCAAAATTGCTCCTGACTGGTAATAGGCTTTCTTTTTATATGTATTAACAAAAGCTGCCGCCACATACTGGCTATCTATCTGTAACAGAGCTAATATTGAAACACCACTTTTAATCCAGTCACTCATTATGACCCAGGTCTCATCCGACCTTGTCTTTCTTCCTGCTGCTGTAAAATGCAGATTCTTATAAATTTCGAATTTATCCTGATCATAATTATCAGCATCAATTATCTCAACTGAAAAACCCTTTTTCACAGCTGTCTTAATATCACATTTATGACCTTTCCTTATATTCCCGAAAAGAGTCTCTTCGCTCTCATTCAGGCATAATATATTTGTAGAAATTGATACATCATTAAAACCAAACCTATTTAAAGGGTTTAATACCATAGCATTACCTGTTATATCGTCAGTTAAAGGACACACATAAAAGCTGATATAATCTACTTTTATATCTTTTACCTTTTCAAAAATAATTTTTTCTATCTTTTTTCTGTTCTTTTCACCTATATTATTATCAAAAACAGGATACGGATTATTAAATCCTGCAAAACCTATTTCTCTATAATCCTTTCCATAAATATTTTCTTCAACCAGCGGCACTAAAGCTGTTATCTTATTATTTTCTAAAACAGCAAATGAATGATTAATACTATTCTTCTCAAATCTCATATTAAGTGTATAATCAAGCCATCCGGAAGTATGAACAAACCAGGCTGAATCAGAGTTCAGACAATAGTCATCCCATCTCTCAACACCAATATCAGAATAATTTACTAACTCTATAGTCATATTTGTCTATCTCTTAAAAATCATTTCTTCCATCCTATACCGAAATAGTATTGAGAGTTTTTTTCTTTTATTTCAGGCGCTGCTTCAAGTATTTCTATAACATCATCCATATGACCAAAAATTCTTCTTTTTTCCAGTTCATTGAATATATAGTCTACTACTTCAAAATCTTCCGGATAATCTACAGTTAAACGATACTTTGAGTAATCTTTATCATTGATAAGCTGCCCTGTCTTAAAACCATTATCATCCTTCCAGAAATAAAATGTGACATGTTCTCTATAATTAGTATCGCTGCATTTTTGATGCGCCTTTTCAAGGGCTTCCATAGTAAATACTTCTACATCAAACCCATCAGGGAAGGTGCTGGTATCCACAGGGACCGTATTTACAGCATAATCAAGTTTATCCTGCAAAAATAAATTTACCACGCCATCAATTACCTGCGGATCAGATAACGGGCAATCAGCAGTTAACCTGACAATATTTTTCAGATTATACTGTTTTGCACACTGATAATACCTGTCTAATACATCATTTTCAGAACCTCTGAAACACTTTATTTCATTACTATCACAAAAATCCACTATAAAATCATCTATTTCTGATGTAGTGGTTGCTACTATAATATCAGCAATAGTTTCTGCCTTTCTTACTCTATCAATCTGATATTTTAGTAACGGCACCCCGTTAACTTCCATTAAAACCTTTCCAGGCAGTCTGGTTGAGCCCATCCTTGCCTGTATTACTGCTGTTGCCATAAAATCTAATCTCCTTAATTCAGCCTTTTGAAGCCTTCTTCTTTAACAGCTGTTTCCAGCTTATCAAAAATATTATTTAATGTAACAGCTTTTGCCATTATTTCAAATACCTCATCAACTACTTCCAGATAGTTTTTTACTATATGTTCCGTATGAGCATAAGATACATATACAGCCGCTCCTGCCAGATAACCACGCTTTAACATTTCCTGGGTAAATAACGTAGTCAAGGCCGCATTTTTTTCTCCATAGTTTAATTTAAACGTAATCAATGCCTTATAATCTGTAGTAGAAAGCTTTAAGCCATGCTTATCTGCCGCTTTTTGCCAGCCATCACCTATTTGCCTGCCTGTTTTGTTTAAATGCTCCCATACCTTATTAGATACTAATTTATTTAAAGTGGCCAGACCGGCAGCAAAACCTACCCGTTCAGTCCAGAAAGTACTGCTGATAAATGTTTCCTGTGCTTCGTTCATAATCTCTTTTTTACCTACAATGGCTGATATAGCATACCCATTACCCATTGCTTTACCGTACACCACAATATCCGGCTCAAAATCAAAAAGTTTATACACTCCTCCATCTGTCATCCGCCATCCGGAAGTAATTTCATCTAAAACTACAACAATATTTTTTTCTCTGGCAATTTCTGCTATTGCTTCTAAAAATTCTCTGGATGGAAAATCATATCGTGCCCCTTCTATCACAATTACTCCGATATCTTCTTTTTCCACAACCGCCTTTAAAGCTTCTATATTATTATACTCAAAAGGAAACATTGTTCCTTTTAAACCCTGAGGCACACCTTTAGGATCTAATCCTGGCAACAAATGATCACTAAGCTCATTTTCTCCGCTCAAATTTGTTGCTAAGTACCAGTCCGACCAGCCATGATATCCGCTAAATGCTATTTTATCTTTACCTGAATACGATCTGGCAATCCTGACAGCAATAGACATAGCCTCCCCACCAGTTCTGGCAAATTTAACTCCTCCAGCAAAAGGGTTAAGTTCCAAAAGCTTTTCTGCCAGATATACTTCTTCCGGTGCATTTAAAGTAGTATTTACACCTTTTTCTACAGCTTCTTTTACAGCTCCATCAACATCAGGATCACCATAACCCAAAATAGCTGAGCCAATTCCCATTTGAGCCATATCAATATACTTGTTACCTTCTAAATCCCATACTTCCACACCCCTGGCCTTATCAAAATATGCTGGCCAGATATCCGGTGCATATCTTTCCGGTCTTTTTGAGAGTAATCCATTACCGCCTGGTATTATTTTTTTCGCTTGACCCCATAATTCCAAACCCTTATTAATTCTCATATTTTTTCACTCACCTCACATACATTTCTAACAATAAAATTCATATCTTGATAAATATTTTTTTCATCTAATAGATATGTTTTAATCCCTAAACCATTTGCTGGCACATAATCCAAATTATAACTATCTCCAATATATAAAGATTCGTTTTTATCTAGATCATATGAATTAAAGAAATCCATATAAAACTGTTTATCAGGTTTTTCTAAACCTTTATTCTGAGAAACAGAAAGACAATTGATTTTTTTTCTTATATTCATTTTTTCTAAGATCGGTTCTAATTTTGAATCGAAATTTGATATTATCCCAATACTTACTCCCTCATTATTCAAATATTCAAACAAGTCTTCGACGCCACTTTTCAAAGCCCAATGCCTCTCTGTTTCAAAAAAAACATCTAACAACTCTTCGAGATCAATCATATGAAAAAGACCCAAACTCTTTAATAGCCAGGAATTAAAATTATAATAGAAATCAGTTTTTTCTTCGCTGCTTGTTATTTTCAAAGAACTATACGGCATAAATTCACTTGTGTATTTAAAAGATTTATTAAATACATCTTCATCTATTTCTATCCCTTTTTTAGATGCAACACTATTAACTAACTCATAATTTGTAGGTAACATCAAAGCAATAGTATCTGCAAAATCAAAAATAACGGTACTTAACATAAGTTCTTACTTCGTTCCTTCAACTGATTCATTTGTTCTGGCGTTACATAAAGCTCTTCATAATATCGCATAACATAAAATTTTTCTTCACTAGTAATTATCGGAATTTTTTCTTTTAAGATCTTTTCACGAATATACATTTCAGGTGCATTAAATACTCTACTAATAATACCCGTCGTTCCTGAAAACCTTCCATTAAATTCAAATGGATATAAAACCCCACCCTTATCTCTAGACTGTATGTTCAGATATGTCATCCCCATTTTAACTGCAATTTCTTTTATAGATGCTTCAAGATTACTATCAATAATCCGCTCCGCTCTATATGTTGTTCCATTTTTCAATTCTCTTCTTAAAGTACAAATTCCTTTTACTTCTCCATCATCACCAACATAAATACCTGACGTATATTCATCATCTTCCGAACAAAGAAACTCTTGCAAAATATAATCTTCTTTTCCTATGAAAGAACGAGCATCAGCATAAGAGTTAACTATTTGTATATCTTTTCCTCCCTGCCCCATTCTCTTTTTCACAATAATCGGGAAACCCAGCATATCAATAAAGTCATGTATCTCGTCAATAGTTGACGGTAATATTGTTTCTGGACACGGAAATCCGTTTAATTTCAAAAAACGATATGTCTCATATTTATCATTACATATGTTTATATTACATATTGAATCAATACATACTAATGTATTCGTACTATTTTGAATCAACTCTCTATTACAAGCTATTTTATACATTTCCGAATCTATACAGGGAAAAAACACATCTATATTTAGTTTGTTCATTATGTTGATTAAATATTGAACATATTCTTTTGAAGCTGCCAATGGTGCAATATAAGAAAAATCATCTTTATACAACCAGGAACTATTATGGTACGCACATATTTTAATTATCTCAACATCTAACTTTGTTTTATTTAAAGCTTTTATTACACCTTGAGCGACATCGCCACCAACCCCACTAACCAATACTTTTATCTTTTGATTCATTTTATAATCCTTATGTTAATCTCAATACAGGTCATTTGTATGATACTTTAAGTAATGTTTGTTGTACAATATCAACTTCTACAGGAAACCATTCATGAAAAGAAGAAAATTTATAGCCCATGGAAGTAGCTTTTGTAATATTCAGCACCATATTCTTTTCTCGACAATAAGGATAATAACATTTATCATTTTTTTGTTGGATATCAATAATAACTGCCTTCTTCTTCAAAGCTTCTGAAAACAGAATAATTAACTCCCTTGTATTAAAACATTCTGCAGAAGCTGCATTTACAGGACCTCTGCAATTGATATCCTTTAACCAATATAAAAAATCTGCTGCAATATAAGAACTAATATAATTCATTTTACCTTGAGCAGAAGGAATATAAACATTTTTTGAAAATAATATGCGTGATATATAATACTCAAACCGTCCAGTATAATCATTTCTTCCCATAATTATTGGAAACCGCACAAATATCACAGGAAATTTTGCTTTTTTTGAAAAATAAATTTCGGAAAACCTTTTACCATCTTCGTAAGAAAATATATTTTGTGCCCCCATTTTTATCTCATGTTCTTGCGGATTAAAATCAGCTTCTTTCAAACAAGCTTCTTGAGCATAGTAAACACTCATGGACGATATAAAGATATACTTACCTACACCTACATTATTGAAAATATCACAAGTGATTTTAGCATCATCCGGAGAAAAACAAATATTATCGTATACAATATCAAATACCTTCCCGTTCAAACACTTAGACATCTTTGTCGCATCAAAACGTGAACAATGAATTCTTTTTACATTCTCTTCAAAAGAATCTTTATTCTTTCCTCTTGTTAAGATTGTAACCTCATGATTTTCCTTTATCAGCCGTTCAACTAGAAGCTTTCCAACAAATCTAGTTCCTCCAAGCACTAATATTCGCATGCTGCTTTTCCTTCATTTTCAATAAATACTTACAATTTTTTACAAATTCAACCAACTGAATAATCACTTATAAAAAACAAGACAAAGAACCATCTTTCATCACAATTCATTTTTTAGGAAAGCTCTTTATCTTCAATCTATATTTTTCTTCTATACGGAACGGTTCCCACCTCAGCTTTTGATATCCCAAGAGTACCCTTCCCCATTATATTCTCTAAGTTTCTCACCTGCTTAACAAAATATTTCATTTGCTCTTCAGTAATAGATACCGGAGCATCAACGCAATCCATAGCCTCATCTATTTTATAGTGTTTTTCTATTACCTGAGCACCTGCTGCTACTGCATAAAGAGGGACCTTAATATCACTGGTATGGTCAGACTGTCCTATTAGACAATCAAAGCTGTCTTTAAGCATATATATCGCAGCCAGATTAGCATCTTCTTCTTTTGTTGGATATGCAGAAACACAATGAAGTAAAGTTATTTTATCTGTGCCCTTTAATAAAATTTCATAAGCCTGGCTTATTTCATTTATATCTGCCATACCCACCGATAAAACTACCGGCTTACCTGTATCTGCAACTTTTTTCAGTAATTTTTGATTAACGGCATCAAATGATGCTACCTTATACATACCAGTATCAATACTTTCTAAATAATCTACACTTTCTTCATCAAAAGGTGTTGAAAAAAAATCCACCCCAGTATTTTTAGAATATTCCTGTAACTCCTTAAAAGCTTCAAATGGCAATTCACATTTTTTAATAATATCAAAGACAGGCGAGTCTTTTTCTACTCTTTTTTCAGTTATATATGTTTGAAACTTTACTGCATCAACCCCAGCCCGTACAGCTGAATCTATCATTTTTTTTGCTACTTCAATATCACCGCCATGATTTAAACCAATTTCTGCAATAATATAAACTTTATTATTTGTATTAAAACCATATTTATGTAAATTTTTATGTCCTGATGTCATTTGTGATCCTCCTCAAAAAAAACTACCAGCAACTTAGACCGCCGTCAATAATAATATTTTGCCCTGTTGTATAAGAGGCCGCATCACTTGCTAAATATATAATTGCACCTAACATCTCTTCACTTTCTGCCATTCGTTTCATTGGACACCTGAACGAATAATTTTTTCTAAAATCGTCCCCCTGAGGGTTTTCAGGATTAAATATCCCACCAGGAGAAATGGCATTGACCCTTATGTTTCGATCTGCCAGATGTACCGCAAAATATCTGGTCATCTGTATAATACCTGCCTTTGTTGCTCCGTATATTTCCGAATTCTTTCTGGGACAATCTGTGTAAATTCTATAATCAGGACTAATTATCCCATAAATTGAAGCAATATTTACGATAGCACCTTTTTTAAATTCCAGCTTATCCATCAAATTAACATAAGATTGAATGCACCAGAAAGTGCCTTTTAAATTAATATCCATAACCCGGTCAAATTTATCTTCCGGTCTCTCCTCAAAAGGATCAAATGTACTTACTCCAGCATTGTTGATTAATATATCTACTTTGCCATATTTATCAAAAATACTTTCAAAAACATCAAAAACAGCTTTTTTACTGGAAATATCCAGATCATAATATTCAACACCGCTTAATCGATTCTTGGATGTGTCTACATCAACACCTGTTACACTGGCTCCAGCTTCTAAAAAAGCTTCGCACGTTTTTGCACCCAATTGACCACAGGCCCCTGTAACAATACTTACTTTTTCTTTTATAGAATATAAATTACTGATATAGGTCATATTTGCTGCCTTAAATTTTTCAGCAATTCTATCAGAGTATCAATATTTTTATAATACTCAGGTGTTATATACCGGATGTTATATTTTCTAACAAAATCCATCATTTCTGCTATATCATCTGCATCCGGCAGATCATGTGCATCACAGGCTTTTTCATCAAATGCATGTTTTGATAAATGCACCTGTACAGTTTTTTTTAAAGGTAATTTATTAAGATAAGCCTGATAATTTATATTTTTATTTAAAGCTGTTATTTTTGCATGTGCAATATCAAACAAAAAATTAATATCATTGTCATACACAATCTCAGAAATAAAATCAGCATCTGTAATATATTTATATGCATCAGTTGGATAATAATTATTATTTTCCACCAGTATCCTTATATAACTCCCAAATATTTCTTTGATTTTTATGAAGTTTTGTTTTGCATTTTCCAATAATTCTTTTCTGGAAAACTCCTTACCACCAGGCTCAAATACAGAATTTTTAATAAAAGGTTCATCGCAAACCGAGGCCATATGGAAAGAAATCAGCTTTAAGCCAGGCTTTAATTTTCTAATTTTTTTTAAAAATTCAATATGCTTTTCTGAAAAAAAATGTACTGGCTGTAATTCACAATGAAACAAATCCTGATTATCTAAACTACAGTTAATCATACTGTCCCTGCATTCCAGACAATCGGAATACTTCAGCAAACAGCTGATATTTCCTGTCTCATTGAACAGGTGGGATATGGGAAGCGCAATCTCAGCCATGAAAAAACTCTTTTATTGAATTTGTAATAATATCAATATCTTCTTCTTTTAACTGTTCATGCAAAGGCAGCCGTAAAATCCGCTCACTATCATTTGTAGTATATATATCTTCTCCGCAAAACTTACCCGACACTAGGCCTGCTTTTGAACTGTGCAGCGGTATATAATGAAAAACAGTTTGTATTCCATTATCCTGCAGGAAATTTATCAGCTGCTGTCTTTCTTCAATATTTTTTAATTTAATAAAAAACATATGGGCATTATGTTTAATATTATCCGGCACAAAAGACAACCTTATTTTTCCTGTTTTTTCTAAAGATTTTAAATTCACAAAATATCTTTCCCATAATTTAACTCTTTTCTGTGTCACCAGCTCTGCACTTTCCAGTTGAGCATATAAAAAAGCTGCTGTAATCTCACTCATTAAATAACTTGATCCGGTATCAACCCAGGTATACTTATCAATTTCTCCCCTGAAAAATTTCGACCTGTCCGTACCTTTTTCTCTTATTATTTCCGCTCTCTCCAGAAAAGATTCATCATTAAGTAAAATTGCACCACCTTCTCCACATTGATAATTCTTAGTTTCATGAAAGCTGAAACATCCTATATGCCCAATGCTGCCCAGAGTCCTTCCTTTATATTCTGCCATCAATCCCTGTGCAGCATCTTCTACAACATACAGGTTATGATCTTCAGCTATTCTCATAATTTCATCCATCTCACAGGAGATGCCCCCATAATGAACAGGAACGATTACCTTAGTCTTATCAGTAACTGCTGCTTCAATTTTTTTCTCATCTATATTCATTGTATCCGGCCTGATATCAACAAACACAATTTTTGCACCCCTTAAAACAAAGGCATTGGCAGTTGAAACAAAAGTATAAGAAGGCATTATAACCTCATCACCCTCTTTTATATCCAGTAAGATAGCGGCCATTTCCAGAGCATGTGTACAGGAAGTGGTTAATAACGCTTTTCTGGCACCAGTATTATCTTCTAACCATTTATTACATAATTTTGTGAAATTACCGTCTCCACAAAACTTCTGGTTAGCAAATACCTGCCTGATATTATCAATTTCTTTTCCAGTCATTAATGGGACATTAAATAGTATTTTTTTCATATTTGCACTTTAACCATCTACATTTCATTCGAACATACCTGTTTCCAAAACTTTTTTGTTTCACACATATATAATAAATATTTCATATTAAGCTTATTTATAATTATTGAACTGGCTGTTGTTAAAAAACAGATTAGATAGATATTAATATATTTTAAAACCGAATTATAAACATTTCTCAAAATATTTCATAGCCCTTTTCAACTGTATCCCTGTGTTTTTACCACCGCCTGTTATTACTCTAGACTTGAAGCTGTGAAAATTTCCTGACTTTAATATCAGTAATTCATTAGTAATATTTGATGATCAACGTAATATTAATGATACGAAATTGATATAAATTATATGTAATATAGCTGGTACAAATCCAATATATTTTTTTGTATCTGCTTTAACTTTGACCGGGTTGGTTTTAACGGACAAGAATGCTTGAAAATATATACCCAGTCCGAAATAAAAACGATAACTTCAGATCGGTTTCAATAAATGCAATTTTGTACCAACAGATTGTCTAATAAGAGCGCGATGTTCCGGCGAGGATTTATTGCAAAAATCCAGAACGGCGCTCTGAAAAT
>JAAEMD010000169.1 GCA_024225875.1 bacterium | reverse complement strand
GTGGCGTTTTTTTTAGAAAAAGTTGTATCTTAAAGCGTTAAGAACGACAGACTCCTAGCATATTTTTCTGGTAACATTTTGAGCTTTTCATAATTATCTACCAATACTTTAGATTGAGTGACACCAAATATTACTTGTGTTGGAATCAAGAATGAAAATAAAATTAGGGCATAAATAATAAAATTTTTCATAGTCAACAACCCTTAAATTAGATATACTATCATTAGATATATAGTCTCTAGATAGATAGTCTAAGAAAGAATATTGTTTGTAAAGTATGAAAAAAGACTTGACAAACATATCGCTGAACGACTAAAACCCATAAGGACTGATAAAGGGTTGAGTCAAATGAAGTTAGCAGACTTGGCGAATATGCACTTTACTTATTATTCTCAAATTGAACGAGCTGTCAGGAAAAATGTATCGGTAAGGATTTTGAAACAAATTACGGATGTACTAGAAGTCACACTAAATGATGTTGTTTACTAAATAAAGGAGGTTATCTAGTGAGTAAAGATAGAGATAGAATGGTTTATTTAAGAGGAACTGAATGGGTTAACAAAAGAAATGATTCATCAAGAGCATCCAGTGTTCATTCAACCCAAAAAGAAGCAGAGGATACAGCTAGAAGAATGCTGACCAATCAAGGTGGCGGAGATTTAACGACAAAAGGTCGAGATGGAAAAATTAGAAGTAAAGATACAATTGAGCCAGGTAATGATCCTTTACCTCCAAGAGATAAGGAGCATTAAACAAAAATGAATCGCGAAGAAATAGCAAATAAATTAAAAGACAAAGGTGCAACAAAGGCTTGCCATAGATGTAATAAAAATCATTTTTCTGTTCTTGATGGATATTCAAATCTTATATTACAAGACGATCTTAGCAAAGGACTTGTAATTGGCGGACCTTCTGTTCCTGTAGCCTTACTAGCTTGCAATAATTGTGGTGCAATTACATCACATGCACTTGGTGCTCTTGGCTTACTTAAAGATAAAGAAGACAAATCAAATGGTTAGTGATAAAGATACTACAATCCCTATAGAAGCAGAATTTGATACTAACGCAGACACCGAAAATAAATTTGTAGATAAAAAAAGAACTAATGTAAAATCAGACCTTATTGAAATTACAGAAGATAAATTAGAAAATATACTTCTAAAATATTTAAAAAACATAGGTCTTCGAAAGTCATTTATCACCCCAGCATCTCTTCTCATAACTATAATACCAGCTAATTTATCTGCAACTTTTGGAGACAAATATGGAATAACAGGAGCTGTTTGGGAAGCATTGTTTCTTCTTGTTGCATTTGGTTCTGGTCTATGGCTTATAATTTCAATAGTTCTTATATCTATGAACTGGAAAGAAGCCTCACTTGATAATCTAATTGCAATAGTCAAAAATGCAAAAGATTAAAAAAGCAGTATAGTATCATCCAAGTTTACAGTACGGCTTCTTGGTAAAAAATTCATGGTTAATTTTAGGGCATTCCTGTATCTAATCGTGTAAATTATTATATGTACCTTTTAGTTTTTTTATATTAAAATAATTTACGTAAATTAAATTTAATACTTGTTGTTGTTTGCAGTGAGGGCTGAGCAAAGGGGTTTCTGTATAGTCAGGAGCTGCTTATTTTATGAATTAGAGGGTGGTCTTGTTTAAGCAGAAAAAGATATTACTGCTGGTCTTTTGCCTGGTAGTTTTTTTATTTAATGATCTTTCTGCATATGAGCTGACAGGATATGTTTTTATTAAGGATACAGATATTCCTGTGAAAAATGCTGTTGTTCAAGCAGGTGAACTGAAGATTCTCTGTAATAAAAAAGGATGTTTTCAGGTAAAAGATATTAAAGGCAGTATCAGTATCAGGATAAGTGCAAAAGGTTATAAGGAAACATCAAAAGAACTTACCCTTACCAGTAACATAACAGAAAACTTTCAGTTAGAACTTGCAGGAGTAATCAGGGCGGCTACCCAGAAGGTTTACGCTGATAGAGATAAGGAGAAAATATCTTACTACAGGATAAAACAAAAAAGTGTTAAGCGGCTGTCTGAAAATTCTTTATTTTCGGATACTGTAACCGGACTTCAGATGCTGCCTGGTGTGGCAGCTGCTGGAAGTTTTGATGCGCGAATGTATATAAGGGGCGGACAGTCATATGAGGTTGTTGGTATTTTAGACATGGTGCCTGTGTACAGGCCGTATTTTTTTGGTGGGAAAGTTTCTATTTTTAACCCCAAAATAGTAGAAACGGTTGATTTTTATCCTGGCGGTTTTGACTCATCTTATGGCCAGAGCCTTTCAGGGATAATTGATGTGAAAACTATAGAGGGTAATTATGAAAAGAACCAGTATGAGCTGGATGTTAATCTAACAGAGCTTAATTATTTTGGGACAGGGCCGGTAGAAAAGGGAAAGTCGACTGTTATAGCTTCATACCGCAGAACTTTCTACGATTTATTTGCACCTTTATTTATAGCAGATAGTTACGGGCCAGTACAAATGCCGTATTTACAGGCTTTTCAGTCCGGGTATACCAGTAAGCTGGACAGAATAAATAAGCTGACAATAAATATGTCATATTTCAATGATGGGGCAGATATTCCTGATAAGTCCAGCATGTCCGTTAATAATATGCTATATAACTCAGGACTGCTGCTTGGCAGTCTCCAGTTAGAAACTGTTTTTAATAAAAGTATGATCAATAAAGCCTCTATCTCGCTTAGTAAAAACGGAGGATATTTTAAGAGAACCGATGAAACTGAAATTAATAATACATGGGATAATGCTGCTTTTATCCTGCGTGATGATATTTCTATAGATATTATGGATGATCATAAACTGGATTTCGGGGGTATTATATATAAAGCAGATAATTTAGAAAATGTGTCCTGGATACAGACTCCCAGCCCATGGGAGCCAGGATCTGTAACAGTGAATGTTTCAGGAAAACTTCAAGATGACTTTTATGTTATGGGTTTGTATTTACAGGATAAATGGAATTTTATGCCAGGAAACGAATTGAAATTTGGGGGTAGATTCGATTTTACAAAATCTGGAACCAATAACTGGAATAAAATTTTTCAACCACGCATATCATATTCACTTGATCTGGATAATATGACAACTGTTAAAGCATATTACGGCAAATATTCTCAACAGATATTTGCAGGTAACAAAATATTTGATAACGGAGACTTGAGATTTATGCTGGCTGATGTTGAGCCTGAGGTTGCTTACCATTATGGACTGGGCCTGGAAAAATATTTTAGCGATAATATTCTTTTAACATCAGAGGTTTTTTATAAGGATTATGAGAATCTGGTTATTAATATGGGGAATTATCCGGAAGATAACAAATTGAATCAGGGGGATGGTAAAGCTGCTGGTATAGAGCTGATGCTGCAAAAGATAGCTGGTGAAGATTATGCTGGCTGGATCACATATACTTTTTCCAGGACAAGAAGAAATGATAAGCAGGGATGGTATGTACCCGAATATGATTTAACTCATATGCTTAACCTGTATGCTGATATAAAGATGACCTCTAAAAATAAATTGATTTTAGCTGTAAAGTATAGTTCAGGTAAGGCATATACACCTGTATCAGGATATACGGTAAACCAGGTTACTGGAGCGAAAGAATATATAGAGGGTGCCAGAAATTCGGCAAGAACACCGGATTACTTCAGGATTGATGTCTGGTATGAATGGGATGGTGTAGAAATAATAGTGCCTGTTCCGTTTTTACCTTTATCAGAACATAAACTATGGGGGATTTTTCCGATACTTAAATTTAAAGGTGTAACCAGGCTCGGTTTATTTAATGCACTGAATAACCTGAATGCAGCAGGTGTTTACTGGGATGATGATAGTGACAGGCAGGGTTATATAAATGACCTGCCACGGATTCCTGTATATGGGTATAGAATTGATTTTTAATTTGAGGAGGGAGTTTATTTAATGATAGTTCTTGATTTTATGGAAAAAGGCGGCGTTTTTATGTGGCCTCTTTTTATTGTGGCATTATTAGCTGTTTATATAATTATTTACAAGGCTTTACAGCTTTATGGTCTGTATTTTCATTATAAGAGGAACCAGGATATTTTTGATATCCGAAATGAACTTAAGCAGAGGGATTATGAGGCTGCTTTAAAGAAAATCTCCGGGCAGAGCCCGGTAGAGAAGATCCTGAATAAAGGGATTGATTACCTGATATCTGATTTTGATGAAAATGCTGTTGCCGGCCGTCTGGAAATGATTTATGAAGAAGAAGTGCATAAGCTGGATAAAGGCTTATCCATATTGTTGATACTGGGTGAGATTATGCCGATGCTTGGGTTACTTGGTACTGTGTCTGGTATGATACAGGTTTTTAAGGCTATTTCAGTTTATGGTGCAGCTGATGCTCAAGTTTTGGCCAGTGGTATTTCAGAAGCTTTACTTACAACAGAAACTGGACTTGTTCTGGCGATACCTGCCATGTTTATTTATACTGTATTTAACAGTCAGGTTGAAAAGCAGACCAAACTTATGCGTCAAGCTGGTGCTGTAATTGTTAATAGTTTACAGATAGCAAAAAAAAATAATAATTAGTATGTTTAAATATAAAAGAAATATAAAGAAAGCCAGGCTGAGTATAGCCCCTCTTCTGGATATGATATTTATTCTGCTGATTTTTTTTGTTGTCTCAACTACATTCAGCAGGTTGCCGGGCGTAAATATTAACCGGCCTGATGCAACTGTTTCTGATAAGCTGCCGCCCAATAATCTTATAGTAGGTATAACTACAAACGGCGGCTTTTATGTAAATAAGAGATTATATACGCTGGATCAGCTTAAAGATAAAGTCAGTATCAAGGCTCTTAAAAACAAAAATTTAAATGTAGTTATTCTTGCAGATGAGGATTCTGCGATTAAACATTCAGTTGCTGTGATGGATCTTTGCAGGCAGCTGGATATTAATAATATTTCTATTGCTGAAGAAATAAAGAAATGAGATCTCTTTTAAAGTCCGGGCTTTCTATAGTAGTTACAATATTGATTTTTATGGTACTGGCAGAAATAAATTTAGATAAAATTGATGTTGCTGATATTAATAAAAAAGCTACCTCTTTTTACAGGATCTATAAACCTGAAAGGCAAATTAAAAATAATAAAGTTAAGAGTAAAAATCAGAAGAGAGCTATAAAAAAAAAACGCAAACCCATAAAGGACAAAACTTTTAAAAAAGCAGAGGTCACTGATAGTAAAGAAGAGGTATCTACAGTAAACCATTTGGAAAAAAAGATTGTCGATTATACGGAACTGGAGCAGGATGTGGTTATTATGAAAAGCATTGTTCCTGAATATCCGAATATTGCCAGAAAGGCTGGTATAGAATGTAGACTGTTAGTGGAGGTTATAGTAAATGAAAAAGGAAATGTAGATATGTCAAAAGTTGTATACAGCTCTAAAAAGGGTTATGGATTTGAAAATAATGCGTTGAAAGCTGTTGATAAATTAAGGTTTAAACCTGTATTACTTGATGGTAAAGCGGTTAAGGTAAAAGTAATCTATCCGATAGAATTTGTTTTAGTTGAGTAATATTAATATTATATTAAATTTTTCAGGAGGTTTATAACGTGGATATGGAATATATTCAAATTACAACTACTTTTGATAAGGAAAAAGATGCCAGAAAAATCATGTCTTTATTAGTAGAAAAAAGCCTGGCACCCTGTGTTCAGATTACTGGTCCGGTTACCAGTGTTTATCGCTGGCAGGAAAAGGTTGAAGTTGCAAAAGAATGGCGCTGTGAAATAAAAACAAAAAAATCTTTTTATAATGCTGTAGAAAAGCTTATAAAAGATAATCATCCGTATGAAGTGCCGGAAATTATAGCAGTACCGATTATTTATGGCAGTAATGATTATTTAAACTGGATTGATTCTGAATTAAAACAGTAGTCTGATTATTTATGACTCTATGGCTTTAATACATCTTTGACACAGCCCCTTGTTTAAAGGCAGTCGTTTCCAGCAGCGTTCGCATTTTTCATATTCTGCTTTTCCAGCATTGACCTGTATTTCTGGCCCCTCTGTTATATTTACATTGCTGACAATAAGTAATGATTCCCAGTCATTAAACTCGACAGATTCTGTAAGTGTTAGATCAACATCTGCTTCCAGAAAGCTGCCGATAACTTTATCGCAGCGTAGTTTTTCCAGTTTCTGGTAGGCAAGGTCTTTTATATTAAGCAGAGTGTGCCATTTTTCTTCGAGTTCCTGATTTTTGTATTCAACGTTGATTTCGGGAAGCTGTTCCAGATGTATGCTTTCCTCTTTTTTACTTTCAGGTATATGTTTATAGGCATCTTCTGAAGTGAATACAAGTACAGGTGCTATGAGTTTTATCAGGGCATCAGCAATATTATATATAGTGGTCTGGGTACTGCGGCGCTTTTTGCTTAATTTACCATCACAGTATAAACGATCTTTGGTCATATCCAGGTATAAAGAGCTTAATGTCCTGGTGCAGAAGTCATGAATGCTGTATACCACTATATGGTATTGAAAGTTTTCGTAAGCTGATTTTGTTTTCTCAATTAGATTTTGCAGCCTTGACAGGGCCCACCTGTCTATTTCATTCTGTTCATCAAAGGCTATTCCATCTTTTTCATAATCGAAATCATAGAGGTTGCTGATGCAAAAACGGATAGTATTTCTTACCTTGCTGAAAGAATCTCTACTTTGATTTAATACGTTTTTTGATATGCTGATATCATTTTTAAAATCAGAACCAGCTATCCACCAGCGCAGTATGTCAGCACCATATTCTTTTATAACATTCTGAGGTGCTATAACATTTCCTTCTGATTTGCTCATTTTCCTTCCTTTTTCATCTACCAGAAAACCATGAGTCAAAACTTCTTTATAGGGTGCGTTATTCTTTGCGCCAATACTGATAAGCATAGAAGAATGAAACCAGCCTCTGTGTTGATCAGACCCTTCCAGGTAGAGGTTAGCCGGACTATGCAGCTCCTGGCGGTTTTCAAGTACGGCACCAAAACTTGAGCCTGATTCAAACCATACATCAAGGATATCTTTTTCAAGTGAAAAGTCTCGTTTTTTACATTTGGAACAGTTCAGGTCTTCAGGCAGTATTTCATCTGCTGTTCTGGAAAACCAGGCAGCTGTTCCTTCTTTTTTGACAAGCTCAACAATAGCTTTATTGAACGGGCCATCCATCTCTGCATGATTACAGTTGTTACACTTGAATACTGGTACTGGTATCCCCCAGAAACGCTGTCTTGAAATACACCAGTCTGGTCGGTTTTCGATCATAGTGTAGATTCTCTTTTCGCCCCATCCAGGATGCCATTTTGTTGCTTTAACAGCAGATAATGACTTTTCTCTAAGTGTTTTTTTGTCATTTTTCATTGGAGCATCCATAGCAATAAACCATTGTTCAGTAGCACGGAAAATAACAGGTTGTTTGCAGCGCCAGCAATGAGGGTAGGAGTGTTTGATAAAGTTTAGTTTTAAAAGCGTTTTATTTGCATCCATATGCATACAGATTTCTTTATTTGCATCAAATACTTTTAACCCTTTCCAGTGTACTTCATCTGTAAATCGGCCTTTTTCGTCAACTGGCATAATTGTTGGCAGATTATATTCCTGGCCAACAATATAGTCTTCCTGGCCATGGCCAGGTGCAATATGTACAAACCCTGTACCGTCTTCCTTTGTTATATAGTCAGCATTTATAACTGTTGATATTCGATCGATGAAAGGGTGTGCTGTTTTGGTGCCTTTCAGTGCTTTTCCGCTCAGGCTGCCTATAATATCCAGGTTTTTCAGCTCTAATATTGCAGTCAAATGCTCTTTTAGTTCATCTAAAAATATGTAGATTCGGTCATCTACTTTTCCTGCAAGGTACTGAAAGTCTGGATGTGCAGCTATGGCGACATTAGCAGGCAGGGTCCATGGCGTTGTGGTCCATACTAGAATTGAAGCTGTTTCACTGTTGATGATTTTTGCTAACTCAGAAGATGGTTCTGTGACCTGAAAACGAAAATATATAGATGGTGATTTATGATCTTTATATTCGATCTCTGCTTCAGCAAGAGCAGTTTCACATGACGTACACCAGTGAATTGGTTTTCGTCCCCTGTAGACCAGACCGTTTTTAGCCATTTGTCCAAAAAGTTCTATAACCTTTGATTCATAATCATTATCAAGTGTTAAATAAGGGTTTTCCCATTCGCCTGATATACCCAGCCTCTGAAATTCATTTTTTTGTGTTTTAACATAATCGAGTGCAAATTCTTTGCAACGGTTCCTGAACCATGGAATATCCAGTTTCTTTTCTTCTTTGCCATTTTTCTTTAACTCTTTGATTACCTGCGTTTCGATTGGTAAGCCATGGCAATCCCAGCCTGGTACAAAATGACTTTTATAACCCATCATGGTTTTTGAGCGAACAACTATATCCTTCAGGGTCTTGTTAAGAGCATGGCCCATATGGATATTCCCATTTGGATAAGGTGGCCCGTCATGTAATAAATATTTTTTATTAAAGCCTTCCTGCATAAGTTTTGATTTTTCATAAATATTATTTGCTTCCCATTCGGCAAGAATTTCAGGCTCTTTATTAATCAGGCCCGCTCTTATTGGCAGGTCTGTTTGTGGCAGATTTAATGTTTCTTTTAAATTGACTGTTGGTTCGCTCATTTTTAACCTCACTATTTTATGTGGGTTCAGTTTTGGATAGCTCCAAATCTGAGGCTGCTGGATTATTATACAATTAATCTTTAATGCTAATTTTTAGTATAGCTAAGAGGATAGTTTTTTTAAAGAGAGAACTATAGAAATCCTGTTTATCCTGTATCTGAGATGTTCCGGTAAGATTAAGATATTCATTTGTTTTAAGAGCAGTATAACTTTAACAGCAGGATATTTTTTATTACTTATAAGCCTGGAAAAAATTGTAAAGGCTTTTTACATATCTGCCGTATCTACTGTTCCGCTGTATTGAATATCCAGTGATTTTACTGATTAAATTCAATTTTAACTGTTGCAGTACCGAAAACATGGTAATACTAACAGGAATCTAATGAAATTCTTATATAAAGCTAAAAATAATGATTAATACTATATTATGTTGTAATACATTGTAAGTAATTAATTTTATAAATGTAAATTAAACATAGAGTATATGGATGTGATGAAAATGGATAATATTTATGCTTTAATAAATAAAAAGTCAAAAATATTATTTTTTATTTTAACTATATTATTTGTTAACTCAAGTTGTATTTTTGCTGAAGATGGTTATTCTCTCGGAGATAATACTCCATGGTCTCAGGGAACAGATGTTAGTAATAGCTATTATAGTCAGAACAATGCAAATTACAATACTCAGGACAAGGTAGATTACTATATAGTTAATAAGAAAAACAAGAAAAAGAAAAAGAAAAAGAAAAAAAACTATAACAGCAGGGCTTCTTTTCAGCAGATGGCAAAGGATTTGCGCGGTAAAATAGATTATAGTAGCGAAGAGTATTTTTCTAATATCTAGAATTTTGTGCTTTTTTTATTCGACACTAAGATTTCTATAAACTGGCACACAATAGTGTTGATAAATACCCGGTACATAAACGAAGTCATTTGAAAACTTTAAGTGTCGGACATTTTATTTTGGAACAGCTATAAGCTCTAAAATAAATTAATAACTTCGAACTAAACAACTTAGAACTTAGAACTTAGAACTTAGAACATAGAACTTAGAACTTAGAACATAGAACTTAGAACATAGAACATAGAACTAAATAACTTCGAACTTAATAAAGTAGATAATTCTTATTTTTTTGCCCTGTTTCAGCCTCATTTCCCATCAACACTATTGTGGGCCAGTTTATAACTATATCTTCTATAATATTGAATCAAGGACAGTATGTGGTTTAGAATACCTGGACTATTGTATAATTATTTATATTATTATTGTGGAATTTATCAAGTTCAGGGAGTTTCAGCTGTGTATGATAATTTTTATGAGGAGATAGTAAATCTTGACCGGGATAGCGAACGGCAGCAGATAGAGTTTTTTTTAGAAAAAAATGGCCTTGTTTTTGAGTCGGTAGAATATACAGTAAGAGTAGTTGATTATAAGGGGAGTATTGTTGGTACAGGTTCTACTCAGGGTGAGGTTATTAAGTGTGTTGCTGTTGGCTCTGACTATCGTGAAAGTGTAGTTTTTTCCAGGGTTATATCTCACTTGCTGGAATACTTTTCATCTAAGAATATTAATCATTGTTTTGTTTTTACCCGCCCTTCTTCTGTCAGTAGTTTTTTGAATTTAGGTTTCAAGGAAATTGCAAGAGCAGAACCCCTCTTTGCCTTGCTGGAATATGGACTGGGAGGGCTAAAAACTTTTAAGGAGTATTTAAGAAGGAACAGGTTTCAGGAAACAGGAGCTGTAACAGGTGCTGTAGTTGTTAACTGCAATCCTTTTACACTGGGGCACAGGTATGTAATTGAGCAGGCTGCGAAAAACAGTGATTATGTTTATGTTATTGTTGTGGAAGAGGATAGATCGATATTTCCGTTTGATATCAGATTTGAACTGGTAAGAAAAGGTACTGATGATTTAAAAAATGTAAAGATACTTGCTGGTGGAAAATATGTTGTTTCATCAACAACATTTCCAACCTATTTCCTGAAAAATGAATCTCCTGGTGATATAGAGCGGTTTCAGGCTGAGCTGGATATCAGGGTTTTTGGTGCTCATATAGCATCCGAGCTGGGTATTAATAAACGTTTTGCAGGAACTGAAGATTACTGTAAGACAACAGCCGGATATAATGATGCTATGCAGAAGGTTCTGCCTGAGTTTGGTATTGAGCATATAATTGTAAAGAGAAAAAGGACAGGGGACGACTTAATTGTCAGTGCTTCGCATGTTAGAAAAGCTATCAGGGAAGATGACTGGGACATGGTTAAGCAGTTAGTGCCGAAGACAACATATGATTTTCTGGTTAGTTCGGATGCTGAAAATATTATTAGTAAATTGAAAAGTTCGGATACTAGACATTAATATCCGGGATCGATACATTCAGGAGTAAAGCTATGATAATAGATAAAGAGCTGTCGTTAAAGAAATTAACTGCATTTACAGGAAGAAAAGGTACTCTGTTACTTATTATTATGGATGGTATGGGTATTGGTAAAAAAGATGGATCAAATGCATTTCATATGGCAAAAACACCTAACCTTGATCGTTTAATGCAAACTGATTTTAGTATTCAGCTAAAAGCGCATGGAAAATCTGTGGGCTTGCCATCGGATGATGATATGGGTAACAGCGAGGTCGGCCATAATGCGCTTGGTGCAGGCCGTATTTTTTCTCAGGGAGCAAAGCTTGTTAAGCAGGCTGTTGAATCAGGTGAACTGTTTCAGGGTGAAGTGTGGCAGCGACTGGTAGACAGATGCATTAAAAAAGACAGTATAATGCATTTTATAGGCCTGTTGTCCGACGGAAATGTTCATTCACATATAGATAACCTGCTCTCGCTTATTAGAGAGGCTGCTGATTTAAATGTTAAAAATGTATGTGTACATATACTTTTAGATGGACGGGATGTGGGGGCCAGAACTTCTTTATCCTATATTTCAAAACTGGAGGTCCTGTTACAGGAAGTTAATACCAGTAAAGGCTTCAACTATAGAATTGCTTCCGGTGGCGGTCGAATGACCACAACTATGGACAGGTATTTTTCAGACTGGTCTATTGTACAAAGAGGCTGGGATGCTCATGTAAGAGGTAAAGGTCGTCAGTTTAGTTCGGCAAAAGAGGCAGTTACAACATTTTATAGCGAGGACAATAGTATCAATGACCAGTATCTCCCGCCTTTTGTTATTAATCAGGAAGGGTCTCCTGTTGGAAAAATTCAGGACGGGGACAGTGTTGTTTTTTTTAATTTTAGAGGAGATAGAGCTATTCAGATTTCAATGGCTTTTGAAGAAGAGGACTTTGAAGGTTTTGATAGAGTGTCCAGACCTGATATTTTATATGCAGGTATGATGCAGTATGATGGGGATAAAAAGATACCAGCTGACTATCTTGTATCGCCTCCTTCAATAGATCATATACTGGGTCATTATTTATGTGCAGAAAAAGTTGTTTCGTTTGCTGTTTCAGAGACACAGAAATTTGGACATGTTACATACTTCTGGAATGGAAATAACTCAGGTTATATTGATGAAACACTTGAAAACTATATTGAAATTACTTCTGATAGAATTCAATTTGATCAAATACCTGAAATGAAAGCTTATGAAATCACTGAAAAAACAATTGAGCTTTTAAAGTCAGGTAAGTACAGGTTCGGTCGGTTAAACTTTGCGAATGGAGATATGGTCGGGCATACAGGCAATATGGAAGCAGCTGTCAGGGCCTGTGAGGTTGTAGACGAGTGTGTTGGTCGTTTAGTTGAAGAAGTTAGTTCACTGGATGGTATTACAATTATTACGTCAGATCATGGGAATAGTGATGTAATGTATAGATTGAAAGATGGTGAAAAGGAAGTAGTGACCTCTCATACCTTAAATAAGGTGCCGTTTATAATAGTTGATCATAATTATAATTACGAGTATCGCCTGGCAGATATTGATGAGCCGGGATTATCAAATGTTGCTGCTACTATCTGTAATATTTTAGGGTATGAGAAGCCTGAAGACTATGATTCTTCCTTGATAGATGTAGTTGATCATTAAAGTTGATATATTTTTTATTTGACAGTATCAGAAATATTAGTTAGTTTACGATATTATGGATATAATTGTTCAAAAATATGGTGGTACTTCTGTAGGGTCAGCTGAGAGAATTAAAGCTGTTGCAAAAAGGATTGTTAAGGACCGGAAAAAGTTTGCTGGTTTAGTGGTAGTTGTTTCTGCGATGGGAAAAACGACTGATGAGCTGATAAGTTTAGCAGGACAGGTATCTGAAAACCCCTCTCCTCGTGAATACGATGCTTTAATTTCTAATGGAGAGAATATCTCAGCATCGCTTCTTGCTATGGCCATCCATAGCCTGGGAGAAAATGTGATATCCTTGACAGGAGCTCAAGCTGGAATAAAAACAGAAAATATATATTCAAAAGCAAAGATTACGAATGTAGATACCACGAGAATTGATAAAGAGTTAAGAGATGGCAAAATAGTAGTGGTAACCGGTTTTCAGGGTATAAATGATTACTATGATGTTACAACTATTGGCAGGGGCGGATCAGATACGTCAGCTGTAGTTCTGGCAGCAGCATTAAATGCCAGAGAATGTGAAATTTATACAGATGTGGATGGTGTTTATACTACAGATCCCAGAGATTGCTCAGAGGCGAGAAAATTAGATGAAATATCGTATGAAGAGATGTTAGAGCTGGCTTCGTTAGGAGCAAAGGTTCTCCATCCGCGATCAGTAGAATGTGCAAAAGAAAATAAGTTAACTATGCATGTTAGATCATCTTTTAAAAATGATGATGGCACCAGGGTGAAGGAGATAAATAAAATGGAGACAAAAAAGGCTGTAACAGGGATAGCAAAAAGTGATAATGAAGTTATGATTTCTATTTTAAATGTTCCGGATGACCCTGGTATAGCCGGGGCAGTATTTGAAGAGCTGGCAAAAGAGAATATCAATATAGATATGATAGTACAGAGCACTGAACGTGGTGGTGTGAATAATATTACGTTTACAGTTAATGGTGAGGACAGGGATAAAGCTGAGGAAGTAACAAGAAAAGCTGCAGATAAGATAGGAGTCGAAGGTGTTGAGTGTAAAGATTCTATTGCTAAGGTTTCAATAGTCGGTGTCGGTATGATTTCCCGACCTGGTATTGCAGCCAGGTTTTTCAGAGTACTGGGCCAGAATGGTATAAATATTAAGCTTATTACAACATCGGAAATCAAAATATCCTGTGCCATTAATAAAGAGGAAGCTGATATTGCAGTTGGAATATTACATAAAGAATTTGAGTTAGAGACAAATTGATATAAATGGACTTATATTTAACAGTACTGTTTTTTTCTGTTCTGATATTTGCTGCTTTGCTGCCCTTTGATGTTTTACTGCCATGGACCTTTGACAGGTTAAAAGAAATAGATTCAAAACTTGATAAAAAAAGGAACTATCTGTATTTTTCCAAGGCACCGATTCTGGTTGTTCTAGAGAAAGTATTAGATTTTTTAAAAGGTTTTCTGGTGCCTTTTTTTGCAGTATTATATTTTGAGGATGAGATAATTCTTCTGGTATCGGTTGCTTTGGTTTTAGTAGCTCATAACTGGTCACCATTTCTTAAATTTCGTAATAGAATGAAGCTGTGGTTTATTTTGCTGGGAATCTATACTTTTATATACTCACCTTTGTTTATAGTTTATATATCAGGTTATATAGTATTATCTTTATTATTTAATTCCTTTGTGATTGGTTTTATATCCAATGTAATTTTTATGTTTTCAGCTTTGTGGTTTTTTCAGTTAGATCCTATTTATATGCCAATTAACTTTATTATATTTGTTGTTGTATTTTTATCTTATGGAACACAGCTGTTTATTCATTTTGAAAAAGAGCGATTAACTATATTAAAGAGTTTTGAGTCCAGATAAAATGGTTTTGCTGCGATAATAAATATATTCAGGCAGCAGTCCACAGTCTCATAAATCCTGCGGATACTAAATGTAGTTCTTCTCCTGTCAGCTTAAGGAAAATATACTATTTTTCTTCTGGTAAAAGCGTAAGTATTTCTACACCATTTTCTGTTACCAGTACAGTGTGTTCATACTGAGCGCTGGGCTTTAAGTCTCTGGTTACAGCAGTCCAGCAGTCGCTCCATAGACTATGCTGCCAGTCACCTGTATTGATCATGGGTTCTATTGTAAATATCATGCCCTCTTTTAACCTGAATCTATTATCAGGATCATAATAATGTGGAATTAAGAGGTTATTATGGAAACTTTCACCAATACCATGCCCACAATATGCTCTTACCACGTCTAAACTGCATTTTTTTGCATGCTCTTCTATTTTCTTTCCGATATCTTTTACTTGTGCATCCGGTTTTACAGCTGATATCCCAAGCATAAGGCATTCAAAGGTCTCTTTCACAAGTTTTCTGGAGACCTCGTTAACATCACCTGCAAGTGCCATCTCTGAACAGTCGCCATGTACTCCGTTCATATATAAAGTAACATCTATATTTATGATATCACCATGTTTTAAAGGACGGTCGTCTGGTACGCCATGACATATAACCTCATTTACTGAGGTGCAAATACTTTTTGGAAAACCTCTGTAGTTAAGGGGGCTGGGATAACCGCCTTCAGCAATGCAGGCATCATGGGCAATTGCATCTAATTCATCAGTAGTTATACCGGGCTTTACAGCTTTAATGGTTTTTTTTAATACACGTCTTGCAGCCTGGCAGGTGACTCTCATTCTTTTTATTACATCCGGGGAGGCTATAAAACTTGATGATTTTCTTTCCGGAGTAGGATTAAAGGCATAATCCGGTAATTTTATATGGGCTGGAACTTTCCTTTCAGGGCTGACATTTCCTTTTTTAAGGATTTGTGGTTTATGACATTTTTTGTATTTAATACTGCTGTTACACCAGCAGGGTTCATTTGGTTTTAGTTGGCTCAAGACTCAGGCTCCTTTGTATAAGTTCTTATATAAAAATAACAGTATTTATTCCAGCTGTAACTACTGTTTTTTAAAGCTGGGATGACCAGAACAGTATCTACAATTCACTGTAAATGGATTCATAATAAATCATTTACTTTATCATTTTCTGTCATATCTCAAAAATTAATGATTATTATAATAGGGAATAGCAACTAATTACCATAATAAATAATTTGAATTATGTCCGACACTGAAGTTTTTAAATGACTTCATTCATGTAAATTTGTGAAACTACACTCAGCCTTTAAACGGACAGTTCAATTTGTACCAGCTATACTGAATAAAGTGCATTATATTGACTTACCAGTAAGCAGCGCCTGTCCTTTCCAGAATATCTTTAGCTCTGGTTTTTGAGCCGGTCCATGTGCGTTCAGCCACTATGGGCAGCCTGGGTCCAGGTCTGCCATAATTATGAAATCCTGGGCCTGTTCCGAAAAGCAACCCGCTTTGAGCTTTTTCTTCATTTGACCATGAGCACATCTGAGCGCCAATAATCTGGCTGGTCGGTTTTACTTTTTTCCAGTATCTGTACGGTGTTGGAGAGTAGCCTTCTCCAAATAGATTATGATTCCATTTTGCTATTATTTCCGGGGTTGTCATATATATTTTGTCTGCTATATATAATGGAGCCCAGGATGCATTTATAATGCTGTATCCAGCTTTAATATAATCTTCTGGCATTCGATTATAAAACTTGATATCAAAAGGAAGAACAATTACATCTTTATCTACATAAGGTTTTCTTTTGGGATAAAACCCTTCCCAGACCAGCATATGACGGTTATTGCTTTTGACTATCTTATTCATTTTATTAATAAAATTATGATATAAGGAAGCTGTTTTTTTGAATCCATGCTCTCTGGTTTTTGATTTGCAGACTGAACATTTCAGATAATTGCTCAGCTTTACTTCATCAGCTCCGATATGAAAATATGGGCCTGGTATCATTTCCATTACTTCATTTAACAGTTCCTGGAGTATAGAGTAAGTTTTGTTTTTACCGATACATAGTTCACTGCTTTTTTTGCTGTAATAGCTGCAGCGCAGTTCCGGTATTTTTTTTATTAACATCTTTGCATGTCCCGGGATATCAATTTCAGGGACAATAGTTACATAATATTTTTCTGCTGTTTTCACCAGTTCACTGATTTCATTTCTGGTATAGTACCTTTCAGGTGTCGGCAGGGCAGGGAACAGTTTGCTGGGTAATGTGTAGCTCTGATCGTCAGAGAAATGAATATGATAGATATTAATTTTATAGGAAGCCAGTTTTTTTATCATTTTTAAATGAAAATTCATTGAATGAAATTTTCTTGCAACATCAATCATCAGGCCGCGGTACTTTAGTACGGGCTTATCTGTTATTTCCAGATGATTTACCGGGTGTTCAGGTCCATTGCTTAGAAGCTGAAGCACTGTTCTTGTACCCCAGAAAAGGCCTTTAGCTTTGTGAGCTGTGATTTTTATTCTGTTATCACTTACAGACAGCCTGTACCCTTCTTCACCATGGACAGTATCTTTGTCAGATAAGATCAGTATTATCAGCAGTGGACGAACAGTAAAAAATTTTTTTGCAGGAGTAAATCCTTTGTTTAGTAAATCTTTTGAAAAAGTATTAATAATCGGTCTGATTTGTTTTGAATTACCTGTTGACTTGAATTTTATATATTTATCAGGGTACATTACGGTTTTGTTTATTTTAATTTCTGCAGGCCATGGAACTAACTTTACCTTTAAGTCAGGCAGGGGACTTTTTTTATTTTGCGCAAAACAAAATGCAGGGCTGAATATCATTAAATAAAAAAAACATATCAGGATGATGCACAGATATGAATCCTGAAACCTTATATTTAAAAAAAAGTTATTATTATCATTCATGTTATTCTTCATAAATGTACGCAAGTACACTGCACTCAGGCATTTAAACGGACAGTTCAATTTGTGCCAGCTATAATTATCTGTTTTTTTACCTGTTAATCTTTCTGTACTGGCCTGTTACAGTGAAATTTTTTTCAAAAAAAACCGAAATAATAAATATATATACTTATTTAGTATTAAAGTTCCAGTATAGCATATATCTATATTATTTATGAGCCTGGGAATGGTAATTTTAAACCAGAAAAGAGGTAAAAATGATCTTTAAAATAATTGCATGCAACTCAAATTTATTAACAGGAATACAAAATAAATTAAATAAAAACAGGATTATAGATGATAGCGATATTTATTTGAAGTCCACAGGCAGGATACAGGCCTTATCACACCTGGATTTATCAACCGGTATCAAGATCTCAGCTCCTGACCAGGGCATGGCTGTAGTATTGTTTTTGAAATCAGGCAATAAAACAACTGTATTGAAAATACTTTATCCCAGGCATTACAGTGAATTAACAGGGCTGAAAATTGCTAAGCAACTGGGGTTCAGTACTCCGGAATTTATATCTCTAAATGCATCCAGCAAATCAGGAGCAAAATTGCTTGCTAAAATTGCAGGTTTATCACGGGAAGCTATAGACCCTGGTAGTGTTAAAGACAAAATTAATAAAGTCAATAATATTTATCGAGGAAGTCAGGGCAATCGCATCTAAAAACAGCCAAAGTAAAATAAACCAGTAGAAAAGCATGCTTTTTTAAGAGAAGAGAGAGTTATCCTAAAAGATATAAACTTTTAGGAGGACGTGTAATGAACATTCATAAAAAAGGGCTCATAG
>JAAEMD010000168.1 GCA_024225875.1 bacterium | reverse complement strand
TTGATAAATTGAATGTGTTTTTTGGATGCTATTCATCTCTTCTTTTCTCAGTTCTTTTGTTTTTTTGATGATTGGGCTGCGTCAGCAAGCCCTATATAGCCCCAAAGAATGTCAGCCAGACATCCTTTCATATTGGTCAGGATATTTCCCAAATGTGTATAAACACTGAAATGGTCACTCCACATAAACAACATGCTTTAACATATAACAAACGGGCAACGAATTCAGGACTAATGTTATCTATAACAGCAATTAAATATAACGCTGTGGATCTTAAATCATTAAACAATGACACTTCTGCATATCTGACCAGTCACTTTAGTTTTTTTAAAGCATGTATAATAAGTAACACGAATGCACGTGAGATAGGTACAGGAGGCTGTTTTGAGGAAGGTGATAGTTTACTGCATACGACAATTACTGCTTTTGAAAATAGTATTATTAATTTTGATAAATTAATTGTAAACCAGGACTTGTCGATTGGAAATGACATGAAAATAGCAGTACCCTGGGTGTACAGTTATTTACAGTATTTTCGCATAAAAGAAGAGACCAGTTTACCTTTATCCTGTCAAATCAAATCTGCTGACATTATCAATTATATTAAGAATCACAATCTAATAAAAACCTCTAATTTATTTGATTTTATACATAACAGCAGTTTACAAAAATCCTGTGAGAAGAATAAAAAAGTTAAGCTGTATAATGATATATTAAACATTTTAAATCCATCATACAAAACTGAAAACAATAACAGCGATGAACACAAGTTAATATTAGACAGTATTGCAAAACTATATAATAATATTTTACATTCCTGGAATAAATTAACAGAAAACAGAAATAAAGTAAAAAATGTTAAATTGCGATCGATAAAAAACATGACAGAGTTTTCGAAATTGTTTTTTACATTGAATAACAAGATAAGCATTGAAAGCATCTTGTATTTTTATCCGAATGTCGAAAATATATTGATACAAACTGATGAATATAAGCCTTCTGGTTCAAATAATGAACTAAACACTATATTATCTATGAATAACATAGAAAAATCAGGATTTAATATTATATTTGTTAATAGTAATGGAATAGTAACAGCAAAAACTAAAGTAACTGCTAAGCAAATAGCAGTGAAAAAAACATATCTTTAATTTTAAAAAAATATTTTTTAGTTTAAAATGTTATATACCTGTGTCACGTAAAATTGACAAAACACTGCGATTAAATAAACAGAAACTTAATGAATTTCAGAAGATATAGCCAGCTAAAAATGTTTTTAGCATTTCTAATACTGCATTAGATACGGCTTTATTAAACAACCAGGCAATTTTTTAACAAGAATATATACCTTTTTATCTCTAAGGAGCAAAACATATGAATAAGCTTAATCAATTATTGAAAAGCATAATGATTAAAATTCCTGTCATAAAACCTGATAGAACTATAGTCAGATTCCATAACAAAAATCATTTATCCAGCCATATAAGCACTATTAAAAATGCTCTAATAACTCACCAGACAGCTCTACAGATACTTGCAATCTGTTTACTGGTTTTAATATGTTACTTCAACATTATTACAACCCCCTTCCTATGGGATGATGAAGTAATGATTGTGGCTAACCCAATGATAAAGTCATTTAAAAATATTATATATATATTCACTTCCTCGGCCTTTGGTCAAAAGGCATCAATCGGAAAATTCTATCGTCCAGTACAAATAATATCCTATATAATAGACTACAAGCTATGGAAACTTAATCCAGTCGGTTATCACTTAACAAATATTTTAATCCATACCTTAAACAGCCTTCTTATCTTTTATTTATTAGTAAAAATAAATATCCGTAAAAACCTTGCCTTTATAATTGCCGTAATATTTGCTGTACACCCTGTACACATAGAAAGTGTAACCTACATATCAGGACGTGGTGATGCTCTTTTTTTATTGTTCTCTCTTATTTGTTTTATTTTTTTTATATGGGGCAAAACAAAAAAGTGGTATTATCCACTGTCTTTAATAACATTCATACTGGCTTTCATATCTAAAGAAAACGCTGTAACCATACCTGTAATTATTGCCGCCTATGTATTTATTTACAAAAAACAAAGCAAACAAGATCTCCTGCAAATAATATGGTTATTATTAATAAATACTGTAATGATAGCATTTGCTGGAATAAGGGTGTTACCTGCCATCGGCAAAAGCACAACCCTTTCTATGATTGCTTCTGCTCCTTTATGGAGCAGAATTGCAACTGTACCACATATACTTTTTAAGTACTTCAGTCTGCTTTTATTTCCATTTAATTTACATATGGAGTATCATTTTTACCAGGAAAGCCTGTTAAATCCTTATCTATTACTGGGCGTACCCTTAATATTAGTTATATCAGCATTAATTATGAAGTACCTTAAGTCCAGTGGTACTTTCTGGCTTTTATGGTTCTTCATAGCTCTGGGCCCTGTATACAATGTTATATTACCACTCGCATCCACCATTAGAGAACACTGGCTATACCTGCCCAGTACAGGCTTTATTGCCCTTTGCTGTATTATCATAGATAAAGTATTAAAGATAATCTTAAAAAACAGAAAGCAAAAAACGATCATACTAATATCAGTGGCGGTGCCATTGTTTTTTGTAATTTATTTTTCAACCTGCACAATAATTCGTAATATAGACTGGAAAACACCTGTCGCCCTGTATGAGCACGATTTGAAATATGAACCGAACAGCTTTCTTTTACATAATAACGTGGGTGTTGAGTATTTCCGTATGGGCAAATTTAAAAAAGCTAAAGAAGCTTTCTCCAATTCTATTGCTGCCAGCCCTGGTGGCGGATATAGTACGGCATATAATAACCTCGGTGTTATCCTTGAACAGGAAGGGAACGTTGAAATGGCGATCAATCATTTCCGCTACAGTATCGAAAGAGGTCAGTATGAGCTGGCTTATATTAACCTTTGCCGTATCCTGTTACGACAAAATAAACATACTGAAGCCATTGATATAATGGAAAAAGGTGCGATGATACATCCCAGGAACCCTAAGATCCTATATTTACTTGGCTTCTCTTACTATATAAATAAAGATTTTGAGTCTGCATTGAAAACATTTAAATTATTAGACAGGATACACCCGGACTATAATGAAATAAGAAAGAATTTTCTTAATACAAAAGACCCGGCTAAGAAAAGCGCATCTTAATATACTCTTCCAGAACATTAAAGAATTGATCTTTAATATTATTACCACTCAGATTGAACATCAGTTTTCCGTCCTGATAAACAGGACATACAGGAGCCTCAGAACTGCCTGGCAGACTTATCCCAATATCAGCATGTTTACTCTCACCAGGCCCATTAACAATACAGCCCATAACTGCAACCTGAAGTTTTTCAATGCCACTATATAAATTTTTCCATTCATTAATCCTTGAACCAATATATTTACGGACATCATCAGCTAAACGGATATAAGCATCACTGTCTGTTCTGCCACAGCCAGGACAACTTATAACCACCGGCATAAAATATCTAATACCCATAGATTGTAATAATGATCTGCAAACCCTGACTTCCATATCACGTTTCATGCCTGGTTCAGGTGTCAGAGAAACTCGTATTGTATCTCCTATCCCATGCTGTAGAAGAAGAGATAAGGCAGCCGAACTTGCTACAACACCCTGAATACTGCCACCTGCTTCAGTTAAACCTAAATGTAAGACATAGTCACATTTTTCAGCAAGAATTTCATATACATTTTTCATATCAATAACATCCGACATCTTTACACTAAGCACGATCTTATCCTTAGACAGGCCCATCTTTTCAGCCATTGCAGCATTTTCCAAAGCGCTTCTAACCATTGCAGCATATACCACTTCTTTAAATTCCAGTGGTTTTTTTCTTTTTTCATTTTCACTCATCATAGACAAGAACAGCTCTTGATCAAGAGAGCCCCAGTTGATACCTATGCGTACCGGCTTACCTAATTCTGCAGCTATATTTATAATAGTTGAAAAGTTATCATATTTTATGCTGCCTTTTCCTGTATTACCCGGGTTAATCCTGTATTTAGCTAAAGCTTTAGCTGCAGGAATATTTTCCTTCAGGAGTTTATGGCCGTTATAATGAAAATCGCCTGCTATGGGAACATCATACCCGTCATTTTTCAAAGATCTGTCAATGTGTAAAACAGCATCCATAGCTGCCCTGTCATTTACAGTAATCCTTACCAGCTCTGAACCAGCATCAACCAGTTCTTTAATTTGAGAAACAGTTGCTGCCACATTTGCAGTAGGCACATCCGTCATTGACTGTACAACAACAGGATGTTCAGATCCCATTAAAATATCACCAATTTTAACAGTTGGCGTAACCCGTCTTGTAATCATCAGATACTTATCCTTACAATTAGATTTACCATAAAATACATTTTCAACCTGATTTTCATATCAGGGTAAAATAATGCATTATATAGTCTGGTATTTAAAAAAAAAATTTTATATCATTAAGCAGGTTTATAATAAAGTAACATATAATTTCATTCAATTACTTTATCTTATAAAGATCAGATTATGAAACAGTACAAATTTTAAATATATTGACATTATTTAAGATTTATTACCTTCATTTTATATAAAAAAACTAAATAATATAGAGAAAGGGCATAGTTCAATGAAACTGGGTGTAAATATTGATCATGTAGCTACGTTAAGACAAGCCCGTGGCGAGGAAGAGCCGGACTTGATTCAAGCCGCAAAAGAAGCTCTGGCCGCTGGAGCTGATGGTATAACTATTCATCTTCGAGAAGATAGAAGACACATACAGGATAAGGATGTTCACAAGCTGGCAGGTTTTGTTCCCCGTCTTAACCTTGAAATGGCTGCTACAGATGAAATGCTGAGCATAGCTGCTGACATAAAGCCCATGTTCTGCTGTCTTGTACCGGAAAAAAGGGAAGAGTTAACAACTGAAGGCGGGCTGGATGTTATATCTAATCAAAGCAACCTGCAGACAGCGGTTAACAGGTTAAAATCAGCAGGAATAAAGGTATCTATTTTTATTGATCCTGATTTTGATCAAATCAGTGCCGCACGTAAAATTAATACTGATTACATTGAAATACATACAGGCCGTTACGCAAATGCTGCAAACCACACACAGAGACAAGAGCTTAAAAAAATAAAAGAAGCCGCAGCTTATGCAGCCGGGATAAACCTTAAAGTTAATGCCGGGCATGGCTTAAAATATTTTAATACAGCTCCAATAGCACAGATTCCTGATATAGAAGAACTGAATATTGGACACAGCATAATATGCAGGTCACTTTTTACTGGTATAAAACAGGCCGTATATGAAATGATAAGTATAATCAATAAAAGAAATTGAAAGAACGCAGCAGCAATTCTTATATACTTTCTGATGTATAGATGGTACAAATTGAAATGTCCGTTTAAATGCCTGAGTGCTGCGTACTGGCCGTACATTAACGAAGTCATTTGAAAACTTTAAGTGTCTGACATTTTACTTTGGAACAGCTATAGCTTTCATTACTTTATACAGGGCAATCGCATCTAAAAACAGCCAAAGTAAAATAAACCAGTAGAAAAGCATGCTTTTTTAAGAGAAGAGAGAGTTATCCTAAAAGATATAAACTTTTAGGAGGACGTGTAATGAACATTCATAAAAAAGGGCTCATAG
>JAAEMD010000167.1 GCA_024225875.1 bacterium | reverse complement strand
TTTCGAGCGGTGCCGGGTTCTCTCCTTTTAGTAGTTGAGTTTTCTTTCCTTCTCTGTTTTGTTGAGTCTTGGCGTCTTTGAAAAACAAAAACAGACCCCAGCCGAGTTGAGAAGGATTTTTTAAATACCCAAAAGAGGAAAGAATTGTTTTTAAAAATGACTACTAGCCCTCCAGTTCTTTTAGATTCTACAAGAGCTGGTATTGTACAAAGAATAACCGGGACAATTTTATCTGCCAAGTTGGATAAAATTTATAGCAACTACGAAAAGTATGATTTAAGTTATTTATTTTGGTTATTTTGGCATGCTGCCTGCGATGATACAAGTCCAAATGGAATTATGCTTTATGCCGCCTGTATCGAAGCTCTGCAAAAAAAATATTCAGATGAAAATAACGGTACAATTTTAGCCCCAAAAGATTGGCACGCACTTTTGGGAGAGCTTAAAGATAAAGTATTGCAAGTGAATATGCAAGAAAAATTAAAAAACCAGCTCATAACTAATCTAGAATTAATAAACAGGAGAGGTTTAAAACAAAGGAAGCTGGATAATTTCCTTGACCATTTAGGTCTTAAACTTAATAGGAATGAAAGAGAGGCATGGGCACATAGACATAATGTTGCTCATGGCGATTGCATCACTGCTGATTATAAAGCTTTTATGAAAGCAACAAAAATTTTAAAGACAATTTTCACTAGAATTTTGTTATGTGTAACAGGGGCTTCTGATGAATATATTGACTATTGTTATGAGGGCTGTCCTATTAAAAACATTAAGAGTGGAGACGAGGTGCAAATTAATGATAATTAGAATTTTTAAGCATATATAATATTATTTTTATATAGTTGTCCATTAAAGCTAGACGTTGACATATTTGCCATACAATATAAGGTATAATTTAAGCTATTGCAACAGTAAGTTGTAGTAATTGAATAGTGATAAGGAGGCCTAAGAGAGGCGGAAAATATAAACAGAGATAGCCACCCCTTCCATGCCTCTGTTCAACAAGACAGAGAGGTGTTTAAACGTTAGCATTCATTGGCTAAGTTCAATAGCAATACTATGAGCCAATATCATTTTTTTATTTTATATATTATTATATACTAAACAACGGCTCATTAGGAATGTTAGTAGGCTCGTATCTAATACTTGCTAATAATCTTTCTTCTACAGATACGTGTAGTATATCTTTGGATAAAATGGTACGGTTTTGCGTTCCAAGTTCTTTCCAAACTCCCTGGAGTGAATTATGCATTGTCCCTAAAGGAGAAGGGGCAAGATAATCAAGATAATCGGAAACAAACGCCAGTCCGTGTTTTTCTGCTGCTTTGACCATCCATAATAGAGTAATATCAGAAAGTTGAGACTCTTTCCTTTTGTATCCTCCTCCAATATCACTATGAACTCCAGCAAACCAGACCTCCGATATTCTAGGATCTTTACGAAATCGTAGTATAGGAAATAATTTTCTTTTCTCGTCAATTGCCATAGCATGATAAGCATATTTCACATTAGGATATAAAAGCATATCATTGCGATCATCATCAAGGGTGGATTTTACTGTATCCCAAACGCCAAGCATTTCTATGTTTATATCAAAGAAGTTTCCACCATCTCTTAGTTTTTCGGCCAATTTTAAGTCCTGCCTATAATAAGCATCCCAGGCTTTATTAGGGTTTCCGTCTTTTTGGGGGACGCCACAGTAGTATAGTAATTGAGCAAATGTACGTGCGGTATATGCCCCTCTACTAAAACCAAAAATGTAGATTTTACTTTGATCATTACGCAGATCTACACCATCAAATTTACTTTGTAAAAAACGGTAAGAGCCTAAAATTCGATCATCTATTCCTGAGCCCCAAATCAACCCAGATATAGATTCTTGGGACCTTGTTCCAACTCCTTCTTCATAGTGTATATTATTAATATAAGAATTTGGTAAAAGCCGATAAATCTTTTCAACATTAGTGGCGTCATCTATTTTTTCATCAGCGTCATTCCATGTGCCGTCAAATAATATCACAAGATTTCGTTTATTATCACTCATAGCTATTTATTAACCTTTTCTAGCCTTCTGATTTCTGATGGCGATTCTACCCAATAATCAATATCGACTGGCACACATAGGCCTAAAGATACAATAGATAGGGTTGTATATGCTGCGTTGGTTGTATATTCCACTCGGAAAAGTCCTAAACCATTTTCAGCCTTTCTAACTTTTCTATACCTGTCATTCCAGTTGAATCCATAGAAAGTGCCATATATTGTCTCTTTTCCAAATTTAGAATCTGGAGTTTTTGCCCCATCCCCTTCTACGGTAACCTTCATGCATGAGGTGAAAATCATAGAAAAAACAATAGTTAATAACATCAAGACATTATTTTTTATCAATTTACCTTCCTCCTTTTGCTGCCCTTTAAATAATTATACAGCATATAGAAATAAAAGTCTATTTCCTAATATAACATCTCCTCAAAATAACAAAGGTACTGTGCGGGATTTTGAAAGCTTAGAGGTGGGGGGACCAGCGCCCCGTTTAAATTTTTTTTTAGCTTTTAAATTTTAGGGGTACAAGTTGTAACTTGTTTATAGTTAATGTATTGATTGGGTTTTAAAATGTACCCCGGGT
>JAAEMD010000166.1 GCA_024225875.1 bacterium | reverse complement strand
CATTGTTAACTTAATCCCATACTAAATATATTACAGTCCAAATTTAACCAACACCTTAGAAAACACTCCCAAATTTTCATCAGGCTTATAATCAATAGTACTTGTCTTTGATTCCTTCAGTAAGACGTGTAGTTGGTGAATTTGTTGGTCTTTTTGACTTAAGAGATTTTCAAATTGATCATCTTTTTTGCTTAACTGGTCATCTCTCTTATTCAATTGTTCTTTGAAGTCAGCAGCTTGTTTTTCTAACTGGTTATTTTTTTGTTCTAATTGTACTTTAAAATCCTTAATTTGTTTTTCGAGTAAGGTGATGACCTGGTCACTGTCCTGACTGTTGACCTGAGTAATAGATCCATTGTCCTGGCCAGTGGGTTGGACAATGGCTGGGTCAGTATTTTTGCTATCAATATTAAAGTGATCTAAGATAAATATTTTTTTTATTAGCCATTTATTTCCATCTTTCTTTACCACCAAGGGATTGTTGTCTTTCCTCAACCTAAGAAGTAATCTTCTAATAGTTTTTTCTGACCTTTTTGATAATTTGGTCGCAGCTGTTACTCCTATCCAATCATCCTCATTACCACTATAAGAATAAGCAGTGTTTAACACTTTTTTATCAAGGTCTTTTTCAGTTTGTTTGCTAACTATCACCTCACTGCTTAACATATTTTTGATAGCAGGTAAGGACAAGCCATTTGCTTTATCCTGCTTAATTTTATCAAAAATTGGAATAATACTTGAGGCTAATACAAGACTATTCTTTGCTCCACGTTCAATGTGTGGCTCAAAAATAT
>JAAEMD010000165.1 GCA_024225875.1 bacterium | reverse complement strand
TATATTAGTATTAAGTTGACATCTCATCAACACTATTGTGGGCCAGTTTATATTTAATCAGTTTTTGCGCTACTTTTGGAATTTAACTGGTCAGATTTTTTTAAGAATGTTTTTCTGAATAAAATTATCAGGCCACTTAACAGGATTACCCCCAAAATTGAAAGGATTGTCAGTCCCCATAATTCGCTGTACAGGTCTTTGAGAAAAGCAATAGATATAATTATCACTACAAAAAAGAAAGTAGTTATTTTTAGGATATTCAGGCTTATAGCAGATTTACTGTATGTCTGGTCAGCAAACTTTTTTCTTATAAGACCGCAGTGCAGGTGGTGAATGAAAAGCCCTGCCATAAGGACTAGTTTAAGGTGCAGCCAGCCTTCTTTGTAGATGCCGGGCTGTGATAAAAGCCATATGCCTGTTATGAAGGTTATCAAAAGAAATGGCCAGGCAGTAAAGTACCAGATATTTCTTTCTATGAGCGAGTACTGGTTATGAAGTAAAGCCTGTTCATTTTCTGGTCTTTTTTTTATTTTCAGGTGATAACAATAAATTCTGAATAGCGAAAAAATACTATGTAACCAGCAGGCTAAACCTGTTATATATATTATTTTTAAATATTTATAAAACATTATGCTTAAGGATACCATAAAAAATATTTGTTAATTAACCTCAGTTTTGGATAAGCCC
>JAAEMD010000164.1 GCA_024225875.1 bacterium | reverse complement strand
GCAGCCTCGACAGATGCGAGTCTCGTTTTCAAGTTGGGTTCCATTAAACATTTAGGGGGAATCCGTCACAATAATTTAAGGAAACCGTTGATATTATAAGGGAGATTCTTTTTCAGTGTTCCAAGATTTTCAATATAATTTCTTCCCTGCACTTATTGAGAAGTTACGGTATCTTTCGTTTTTGAATAACATGCTGATTTTAAAAAGGATAATTGATAAAATGTGCCTTCGATTTCAACACCCTTCATTAGGTTAACTCTTTTTTTATTGCATCATATGTTTTTTTTATATCTGGTGTTAAATAAGATCTAGATTCTCTTTGTAAGTCCACTATATATTGAGAATTATCAAGACGTTCGTAATGATCCATGAAGAACCTTCCAAAAGTCTCTAACATAATTTTGTGCTCCATAATTTCATTGTTCCAAATTAAAGCGGTCAATGATAAGTTATTAACAACTTTTACAAAGTTGCATATATTAAGATTTATGTGTGAGGTGTCTACAAAATCTATATTTTCCCATATCCTATGAAAATCAAAAAAATATCGTTGTTTAGATATTTTTATTTGCTCGTCGAGCGTTTGCCGTTGAAGTTTAATATTCCATATTAAACCCACAAAAGCAGCTACTGTAAACAATAAAGCACATCCTGTAAACAACGAGGTTAACACCCCGAAAGTATCACCCAGTTGCCCAAGTTGAGTAAGAGTTATTGTTTCAGTATTGTGTAAACGAGCTATAATGACGAAGAGAACTATAAAAAAAACAATGATTATCATGCAAATAATAATGATGAAATAATATAGCATTTTCAATTTTGTTTTCATGATACCCCACGAAAGAGATTCAACTACATTTTTTTCAAAAGAATGACTTATTGTATAACAAATGAACAGAGAATACAATTAACCCATTTTTAAAAAATATCTGTTTTTTTCTAAAAAAAAGATGGTATGGGTAATCATTGTTTAATAAACCGCTAATTGAAAGGAATATTCAAAATGCCAAAACAGAAATGTCCCCTTTGTGATGGGATTGCGGGATGTGGTGGAATTGATTATGGTCGAAAAATTCAATTTAAATGCTCAAATTGCAAAGTGTTTGTAATCTCTTATGGTAGAGAGAGTGAAATTGGTTCTTTATCGGAATGGAAAAAACAAGGTTTTATATCTCAATCACAGAACTGTCCAGAAGAGTATCTGCTTCACATTACAAAAAATAAAGAAGGAAAGTTTGACGCACGTTGTAGGCTAAAGTCTGATTTTCTTTAGTCAACATAACTTCCATGAGAAGGCCTATTGTCAAGAGTTAAAATAATTTTTTGCCGGGGAATTGGTTGAATATATTTTTTGTATCCTGGAGTATTTTGGACCCCCTGGGCAGTTTGAAATAGGATAATTAGTCTTGATAAGGTGTGTTCAAAATTCGGAATTTTTTTGACTTTTTTTGTTCATTAAGAGTTATCCAAATCCAGTTTAAATTTATAAGCTGGTTCTTTTGCGGTGATCAAGCCCACTTGAAATTATAAAAAAAAACTGTATAATTATTTTATCTTTCTTTTAATTCACACCGTTCAAGGAGTTTAAAAATGCTAAAAAATAGGGGTGCTATCTGGAGAAATCTTAAGCTTTCATACAAATTCAGTATTTGTATTGGACTAATGGGATTTTTAATGATCGGGACGATACTATTATTCAGTATAATTTTAAAAACAACCACCAAGTCTTTCAAAGATATCCGTAATTCAGAAACCGCAATCCTGATACATGCTCAAGCCATAGATATTTATATGCTCCAATGCCGGCGAAATGAGAAAGATTTTCTTTTGAGAAGGGATAAAAAATATCTTGGACAATTGGAAAAAAATGTCGCTAACCTTGTAAAAGAAGCCCAAACTATTCAACAAATTGCAAAACAGGCGAATTTTTCACAGGCATCCAAGGTTGCCCAAGATATCATCCAGTATGCTAATGTTTATCAAAAGAGTTTTGTCAATATAGTTAGTGCCCACGAAATAAAAGGGCTTGATTATAATTCCGGTCTTCAGGGAACTTTCAGGGAGATTGTTCATCAACTGTCTGGCGCAGTTAAAGAACATGCAAAAGAGCAACTTTATATAACCCTTCTGATGATGAGACGATATGAAAAAGATTATCAAAGGACATCGTCCGATAAATACAAAAAAAAGCTTTTAGATACTATTGTCAAATATGAAAAACTATTGAATACAGGCATCCACGAAAAAAAATCAAAGAAAGTTCAGGAAGATGGGTTGAAAAATTATAAGGCCTTATTAGCTAAATACTTCGCTGCATCTGAATACGATCAGGCAGCTCTCTATGACAAAATAAGAATTGCCGCCCATAAAATAGAAACCGGATTAAAAATGGTTTTTGTCCCTAATGCTGAATCTTTAGTTTTGGAAATAAGGAAGCAGGAAAAAGATTATTTGCTCCGGTCTGATGAAAAATATGTAAAAAAGACACATGTAGCATTGAATAACCTACTGAATGCTTTTAAAAATGCCGGTGTGGAAAAAGAGCATGTCGAGGATATTGAAAAATTTATCAAATCCTATAGAGATGCTTTTGATGCATTGGTTGAAGAGAACAATAAAATTGTTCCGATTAAAGCCGAAATGAGGAAAACCGTCCACAAGATTGAACCTATGGTGGCCCAGCTAAGCGAAATATCAATTAAACTGGCCGAAGCTAAAATTAAAGTTGTTGAATCTCAAGCTTCAAAGAACGCAATAGTTGCCATTGTATTTGGTGTGTTGGCAGTTATTATTGGGATTGGTATAGCATATTTTATCATGAGAACTGTAACACGTCATTTGTTAAAAGCTATCAGCATGACACAAAAGATAGCAAATGGTGATTTAACTCAGCGCTTGGATATTAATCAGAAAGATGAGATTGGAGTCCTTATTCAAGCTATGAACAGCATGTCAGAAAAGTTACAAAAAATGTTTCAGGACATTTTGAGTGGAGTTCAAACCCTAATTTCTTCTTCAGCAGAACTGTCAACAGTTTCAAAGCAAATTAGTACAAACTCAACTCAAACCGCTGAAAAAGCAAACACTGTTGCTGCTGCTACAGAAGAAATGGCAACAAATATGAATAATGTCGCTGCTGCTACAGAGCAGACAACAACCAATATCCAGATGATTGTTTCTGCATCAGAAGAGATGACCGCCACAATTAATGAAATTGCAAACAATACAGCAAAAGGTAGCGAAACAACTTTCAATGCTGTTGAAATGGCCCAAGGGATTTCAAAAAAAGTTGATGCTCTCGGAAGATCAGCTTTTGATATTAGCGAGGTTACAGAAACTATCGCTGATATATCAGAACAGACAAACCTACTTGCTTTAAACGCAACTATTGAAGCTGCCAGAGCTGGAGAAGCCGGTAAGGGGTTTGCTGTTGTGGCCGGAGAGATAAAAACGCTTGCTCAGCAAACTGCAGACGCCACCAATGAAATTAGAGAAAAAATTTCTGGAGTCCAAACCAACACTACTGAATCCATTGAAGCAATAAAATCTATTGTGCTGGTCATTAATGAAATAAATGATATTGTAACTACAGTTGCAACGGCTATTGAAGAACAATCTGTTACTACCCAGGAAATTTCAGATAATGTAAGCCAAGCTGCTACAGGGGTACAGGAAGTCAATGAAAATATAAACCAAACTTCAGCAGTCGCTGAAGAAGTCAAACAGAATGTCTTTCATGTAAGCCAGGCAGCAGAAGAAATAAGCAATAGCAGCCAACAGGTTAATACCAGTGCATCTGCATTATCTAATTTGGCTGAAAAGCTGAATAAAATGGTGGCTCAGTTTAAAATATAAGAGGTTCTGTTGCAAAAAATAATTTGGGGTTAATTGTCCAAAACCGCAAAATTTCCGACGACCCGATCCAAACCTTTACTGTGCCTGCGTTTGAGAGTCAAAATCTATTTTAGAATTCAACAGTGCTTTTTCGATAACTTCTTGAATATTAATGATATTTTGATTTAGGGAAAAGTCATAATTTCCAATTAAGTTAATATGCTTTCAAGCGACCGGTGCTAACCGGTTTATCAGTTCACAAAGTGTCTGTTGATCATGGATGACTTTTCCACCATAAAATCAACCACAAGGTGGCTGGTACAGCCTGAAGAGGTGGGGATCAGGGATGAAAACGCACCCCAGCCTTGTGGTTAATGAAAGCCTAAAATTTTTGTTCAAAAATGTCAATAATTTCAAAGCTTTTTGTAAAAGAATGATCTAAAAAAAGACTCCGGTATTTAAAAAGCATGCGCCGGATCTGCCCCCATGGAAAAGACAATAAAATAAATTAGGGGTCTTTTTTCCCTCCAAGACAAGTTCGGAACCCTGTATTTTACTGATCCTTAGTAATTATTCTTGAGATTATCGACGCACGTAAGCATCCTGATTACAAGTAAACAAAATCATCCCCACAACCAAACATGAATAAACGGAAATCACTACGTGATTATATATTATTTGAGGGTAGTGGAAGCGAAGCTGCCCACTCCCCTCAACTTTGTTGCATTTTTCGGGGGAATGGGCAAAAAACCTCATTATCGTTTTATTCAACAATATTTTTCAGACACGCTCTAAAAAAAATAGATGGTTGATTTGGGTTTGTGACTCCGGTATTGTTAAATTTGGAAGTTTTTGATAATTGTGGAGTTATCAAATTGAAAATTAGGCAGTTTCGGGGGACTGCTCAAAATATACCCCATATACCCCATATATGAGATTTATCTACGGAAATGGAAAAATTTGATAAGAAAATTGAGCATCAATATACTACCACAGACGCTTGCATTGGCTGGCTAAAAAAAAATGGTACTTTAATCAATGTTAAAGATTCTGATTATATTTGCTTCACTAAAGAATATTATAAACAAAACATAAGCGGTGGAGAGTATCATTTATTTTTAAGAGACTCTGTATATCAAAAATTATTCGAGTTGTCTGAATTGTTGGGCACACAAACTAAAATAGCAATTTTTGATGGGTTCAGGTCAACATTATGTCAAAAGAGTTTGTTTGATAAAATTTATTTTGAAATACGCAATACCAACCTTCATCTTAGTCAAGAAGAACTAAATAAGGAAGTCAGAAAGTTCGTTGCACATCCTGACGAACCGTCTAGGTTTGCTATCCCACCTCATAACTCAGGAGGAGCTATTGACCTCACTCTTATGGATATGGAAACAAACACTCCTTGGGATTTTGGAACAGAGTTTGATTATTCAGGCGAAGAGTCTGAAACTAATTTCTTCGAGCAGGACTACAATAATAAATATCAAATTTCAGAGCAAAGATGGATGCTCATTAGAAAAAATAGAAGAATCTTTTTTAATATGATGAAAAGCATTGGTTTTGTGAATTTTTCTTTTGAATGGTGGCACTATGATTTAGGAGACTGTTTGTGGGCAAATGAGGTTGGTAGCTCATGGTTTTACCCTTCTATGGAAGGTGAGGTTTTAAACTGGAAAGGCATGAATGGATAGGATAAATCCCCAATCCACCACCTAAAAACATAAAAACCCCGTTGCGCTTGATGAATCAAGTAAATAGAATGTTTTCGATCAAATAAACCTATCATCACCAGGGCGCAACAGAGTATGTAAAATTGCCCTTTCCAAACTTCCGAGAACGTAGAGAACCGGAAGTTTAATGATGAAGTTCCGGGTAAAATACTAACGAAATGAGATGAGTTTAACTGAATAATGTCAAATATTCCAGTTCGATTTTAAAAAAGGGAAGTTTTATTACGTGAAAACGCAGCTATGTTTTC